>CAINAY010000424.1 GCA_903846425.1 uncultured Noviherbaspirillum sp. | reverse complement strand
GTTCAAAGTAATTCACTAATTTCACCGAAAAAAATACATTTCACTACGATGCAACTCAAGGTGAATTTTTTCTACGAAATAATTAAAAATAACTACGAAATTATTCAAGATTGAATATGCAAAATGGCAATTTTAGGGCATAAAATTCAATGGCTATTTGAACAGGATATACACACTTCTGAGATTATTGGCTCCATAAGAAAATTTCAATTTCCTTACTCGCCTGAATTAGCGACTGGCTATACAGAGCATCTCGAAATTAGTGACGGTATTACCCTCATTAAATCGACTCATCATTTCAATGATGAAGATCGCCCTTCTGAATTTGCTTTAGGTAAGTATCAAGTAGCGTTTTCATCGCCCACCTTTATATCTCACATGGCTCACTCAGGATGCGTAGCTTTATTTGATAATACTAAAAAGAATTATCACAAAAGAACACCTGACGTTGATATGGTGGGCCGGTTTGATTTCCTTGATCTGGAACAAACTCTTTTCACCGAAGAAGATATCTTCTTATCTGCCCTGTTCATTTCTGAAATTGAGTTGTTTAATTTATTGGGATCAGAAGCCGCTGAAAATCTGTATAAAAATTTAGATCTGCATCATGTAGCTGAATATCGCGAAAGAAAAATTCCTAAAAATATTTCAAATAAGATTGCAAATTGCACCCCTGATCATCTCGAGGGAAATATGCGCTCATTGTTTGCGCAGTCCGTTATTCTTCAATATCTATTTGAACTCAACCTCTATATTTCATCTTCAAAAAATTTTTTAAGCAATTTAGAAAAAGATGATTTTAATATGGCTGCTTTACACTCAGAACTTTTGCAAGTGACCGCAGCCATACCTAACCTAGCAGAGCTTTCAAAAAAATATAATGTCAGCCCTGGAAAGCTAAACCAAGCGTTCATCAAAAAATATGATCAATCTATTTATTCCTTTTTATCTAATCAACGATTAGATCAAGCCTACCAAGCCCTGCTCGATACTGACGTTCCCATGAAAACTCTTGCGCATAAAATTGGCTACTCGCATGTCAACCATTTCATTACCGCATTTAAGAAAAAATTTGGCGTAACTCCTGGATCGATCCGGAATTAGACCCAATAAATCGATTCACTACTGAATTGATAGCTTGGTGAATGAAGTGAATTACAAGTTCTAAGCTATTCATGATCAAGTATGCTTTATTCCCAAGTTTATAAAAATTTCTTAGCACTAAAAATCGTTGAAGCCATCAACTAATGGGCAAAAATAATGTCATCCCCCTTTTTCGCCGTTAGCCAATTCGTAGAAAACCTGCACTGGTCGGCTTGGAGTCTGGCTTCAAAAATCCTGGTGATTTATGGCGGCTTAATGCTAATCGCCTTAGGTCTTGCGTATCTGGGTTCACTCGCTGATGCGAGAACCATTCGTGATGTGGGGGTCTGGGTCAAGCCTATGAAATTTATGGCTGCCAGCGCGTTGTTTGCATGGACGACCGTCTGGTTAGTTAGCATTGCGAATACGTCGGTGGACCGAGGGCAAGCCTATCCATGGATCGCTGCCTTACTTATCGTGACCTCATTGTTTGAAGTGGTGTACATCACCTATCAGGGCTCACGAGGTGAAGCCTCCCACTATAACGACAGCGACACGTTTCACACCATTCTCTTTGGAGTGATGGCGATTGCTGCGATTGGTTTAACCGCTTCGCAAGCGTGGCTGGCATGGGAGATTTGGAAGGAACAAAGTGCAACCGATCTTTCAGTGGTCACACTCAGTGTGGTGCTCGGTTTGCTTCTTACGTTCGCGCTCTCAACCATCAGTGGATTTTTATTGGGCGGGCATCAACCACCCGCAGGCGTCGGGCTACCTATCGTTGGCTGGCACTTGTATCGCGATATTCGCCCATCGCATTTCTTGGGGGTGCATGCCCAACAATTTATACCCTTGCTAGGGCTGCTAGCCGAGCGATTGGGAGGACGCTTCGATACCTTAGGGGTGATCGCTGGAACAGCCGCCTATGTCTTTGCCTGGCTGTTTTTAACCTGGGCAGCGCTGACGTAAATTGCTAAGGGTTCGTTCTGGGCGAGCGCGAACCTGCTACAGCAGCAAGCCACAAGAGAAATTGCAGTGGATCTGGGAAGGTGAATTTTGAAAGACGTGCACGTGAAGTACAACCAAGTGGAGACTACGCTTACTCAAGGTAGACATAAACTTTCTTAGCCTTACTCGGGCCTGCACAAGCCCGAGCCGCCAACACTACAACGAACAATTACGCCGAACGTGCTGGTATGGGACGATAGGTCGACCGGTTTCTCATCAAGCTAATCAAGGTCTTATCGCCCAAGCGTATTTGCATGCCACGCGTAGCAACCACTACGGCAGCTGCTCTAACGGACATAGAGGAAAATTTAGTCAGGTCGATTTCTTGCGCTAGATCGATGGCCTCATCGACCACATCAAACTCCATCGCTTCTAACTGTTTGAGCTCGGCAAGTAGTTCTGAACGTTGCATTTTTTTATTCCGGTTGAAGTCTGTAAAAAAAGAATACGAAGAATAAAGCGGACTCAGCTGAGTTTACCGACCGAACTCAATAATCGAACGGTCTCTTGCTCACTCATTGCTTCTTTGACTTGAGAATCGATATCGTGACCTTCGGTAGGAATAAAGTTACCGTTGATCTCAGCTGCCGGATTGATTTCAAGCGATTCGTAGTAAAGATCACCTATCACGCGAGCGCCTTCTTGCAGCTCTAGCGATTTCGCATGAATGTCACCCCATACGGTACCTGCAATGATGGCGTTGGTGCAAAAAAGATTACCAGAGAGTTTGCCACGCATACCGATGATGACCGTGGTTTTCTCTAGGGCTTTACCTTTTAAATCACCGTTAATCGTGCCATCAACGAAAAAAGTGCCATTGAAATCGATATTGCCTTGAATAGTCGCTTCGAAATCAATTCGGGAATCGGCAAGCTGCCTATTGGTAGACAGTTGTTTTTCCAGAAATTTCATCGGCTTTCCCTCACAACAAAACACGGAGTCAGATTTCTTTGTACGCAATACGAATTACTGCGCAGATGCTGAAATTTGGCGTAATTGAGAGTGACTGTCAACCAATCAATGTGTTCATATAGGCAAAGATAGAGAATGAACTTTCAGAGTACATTGTTAGGCATTGATTTAGTTCAGAAAAATTATTTAGTTATTTTTTTATCTAAATGCGTCAAAATTAGGCACCCAAAGGAAGAACTATTTAATTTGACAAGGTAATCATGCATAAAATCTTTTTGATATTATTTGCACTCGGGTTGCCATTCTTTAAAGTTAGTTTTGCTGAAACAATTACATCTTCAGCAAATACAGGTAAAGATAAAGACCAGTACAACACGGTGACATCACATCAGCATGGTGCACCTGCTAAAGTAGTTAAGCAATCCACGAATATAAATCCTATTGTTGTTGTTCCAGTGGCGCCGGTTGGCCCTAGACCTTCGGCCCCGACTAGTAAATAACTCTCGATAAAAAATGACCGTTGCTCTTTTTGATAAATATGGTGGTGTACCCGCAGTAACACGAATAGTGCGCGACTTTCATGAGCGACTGATGCGTCGACCCAACTTGCGTCGCTACTTTGAAGAGATGGAAATGGATAAGGTTATCCAACATCACATCGCTTATGTTTCCTATGCTCTTGGTAAACCAAACCAAGATTTCACGATGAAAAAAATGCATGACCAGCACATGCAAGCTGGTGTGACAAAAGCTTCTTACAATCAGATCATGGAAATTTTCTTTGCTGCGCTCGAGGAAGAAGGTGTTACCCCTGAAGATATCGAGATTATTGAGCAAACGCTGAAGGAAGTACGCGGTGAAATCGTCAGCAAAGGCTTGGAAAAATAATTACGCTGACCGTAGCATGCTAGAAAAAAAACCCCGCACGTTGCGGGGCTTTTTTTTCTACCTAACTTGTTTACATTATTTAAACGGTTGGGTAAATTGGAACATCACTGCGTTCAAGCCCAACAGGTTAACTTGAACTCGCTGCTTACTATCGAATTCCCAACCTAGGGCTGGAACGATCGCGGGAGAGAATCCCTCATAGTTTGCAGGCACTTTGTGTTGATACTTGCCACGATAGCCATACAGAATACCCGCTGTCCATTGCGCATACATCTGGGGCTGGCCAAGTACGCCACGGTACATCTGACCCCACGGGAAAAAGTAGCCGCTATCTTGGCCAAATGAATTACTAAAAAAGGCAGCACCAGTGATTGATCCATCAGCACGTTCACGCTCGGCGCCGATGAGCCACACCGTTTTGTGATTATCACTTGGGTGAAAGTGATAAGTGTAAGGTGATGCGATTAGGCTCCAACGATCGCCCGATTTGGAGGACAGGTCGAAACCATCTGTCCAATCGTAAGCTAAAGCCAGAGGCGACATCAAAGCCGACGCCAAGCCTATTAGCACCGCGATCACGTTTTTTGAAAAAGAAATGGTTGATAGTTTGCGCATAGATAAGATGTAATTTGAAATGAGATTTTCTGCGTTGCGTCAAAAACAGGAAACGGTAACATTTATTAAATGTAACTTCAACCGCCGTCCAATCTCGTCTTACCAGTTGTGGGCATTCAGTAAATCAATTTCACTTTGATAACGATCTGCCCTTAATCCACCTAAATGACTGCAATCGGGCTCTACCCCTCGCAATAAATCGCCATCTACCGGACAATTCGGCTATGTACCCAGCAATCACCAGCAACCGCCATCTTTTTCTACTGATTCTGACAATCACCACTGCCATCAAGGTGTGGCTGGCTTTCAGCATTCCATTGATTGGCGATGAGGCGTATTTCTACCAGTGGGGTAGACACGTCGATTGGGGCGGTTTTTATGACCACCCACCGATGGTTGGCTGGTGGCTGTGGGGGTTACAGCAGCTTTCCTCGTCGCTGCTCGTACTGCGCCTTCCAGCCGTCCTGCTGTGGATCGCCATAACCTACGGCATGATGGATCTGCTAAGGCGCCTGCAGCCGGGCAGCGAAGAAAAATCCTGGTTACTCGGCAGCCTGTTTCTTTTATTGCCTTTCACCTGGTCGCTGAATCTGATCACGACGGATACGCCGCTGATTTTTTTCTTATTCTTCTCAGGCTATGCCTTCCTACGTGGAGAGCAATCCGATAGCTTGCGCTGGCATGCCTTCAGTGGCGTGTTGTTAGGACTTGCGCTGCTATCGAAATATTTTGCTGGGCTGCTGGCGATTGCCTATGCGGTGTACTTCGTGACGCGAGGGCCACGCAGCTGGTTACGGCTAATGGTGATAGCGCTGTGTGCTCTACCATTTATGCTGCTAAATCTGGCATGGAATTCGACTCATTGCTGGAACAATATTCTTTTTAATCTCTTTAATCGCAATGCAGGATCGCATTTTTCGCTAAGTCACCTCGCTATTTACATCGCGATGATGATCTATCTGGCCAC
>CAINAY010000423.1 GCA_903846425.1 uncultured Noviherbaspirillum sp. | reverse complement strand
TCGTGAAGTTAGCTGGGTCGAAGATTGCATTTAGGATGATAAAATCGGATTTTTGTGAAATGGCTTAGAAGATGATAAAAAGTTTTCGTTGTAAGGATACAGAAAAACTTTCTAACCGACTATTTGTAAAGAAGTTTTCAGGTTTGGAGCGATCGGCTCTGAAAAGTTTGCGTATTTTGGATAGTGCCGATACGTTAGAAGCATTGGCGAATTTACCCAGTAATCGTTTAGAACGTTTAAAAGGAGATAGAATAGGACAATATAGTATTCGTATTAATGATCAATTTCGCATTTGTTTTTTGTGGGATGATTGCCCCTATGATGTTGAAATTGTAGATTACCATTAGAGGGATCGGTTATGAATGATTGGAAAGAACCTATTCACCCTGGAGAAATTTTAGCGGACGAGTTAGATTTTCTGGGACTTAGTGTTGAGCAGTTGGCCAAATATATCAAAGTTTCGGAAAACAACATTGAGCAAGTTTTAAGGGGTCAAGTCAATCTCACAGCCGATATTGCTCTCCGATTAGGTTATTTTTTTAATACGGGGGCTGAGATGTGGATGAATTTACAAAAAGCCTATGAGTTGGATGTTGCTCGTCAACAGTTAGGAGATAAGTTAGAGTTAATTGTGCCTTGGCCTAAAGAATTTCAATTTAAATAATTAGGGAGCTGAACTTGTACAAACAAATTAAAATCATGCTGAAGGGTCTGTTGTGTGTTGCCATGTTGGCAGCCACCCAGGGTGCCAACGCTCAGATTTCTAATGACACGATCAAAATCGGGTTTATTACTGATATGTCGGGCGTCTACGCAGATGTAGATGGTCCAGCGGGTGCGGAAGCCATCAAGATGGCGATTGCGGAATTCGGCGGCATGCTGAACGGTAAAAAAATTGAATTTATCTCGGCAGACCATCAAAACAAAGCTGACATCGCTGCTAGCAAAGCGCGCGAATGGTTTGATCAACAGGGCCTTGATATGCTTATCGGTGGTTCGAATTCAGCGACAGCGTTGGCCATGGCTAAAGTAGCTTTGGAAAAGAAAAAGCCTTTTATTGCTATTGGTGCGGGCACATCTCGACTAACGAATGAGGAATGCACGCCCTATACCATTCACTATGCTTACGATACGGTGTCTTTGTCGCGTGGTACCAGTGGCGCGTTGGTTAAGCAAGGCGACAAGGATTGGTTCTTTTTGACGGCGGATTATGTGTTTGGTATTTCACTCGAAAAAGATGCCTCGGATGTGATTAAGGCGAGCGGCGGTAAGGTTTTGGGTACAGTACGTCATCCATTAGCAACGTCAGATTTTTCGTCTTTCCTGTTGCAAGCCCAAGCATCGAAGGCGCAAGTTCTTGGATTAGCTAATGCCGGTGGCGATACCGTGAACTCTATCAAGGCTGCGAACGAATTTGGCCTGATGAAAAAAATGAAGATGGCCGGTATGCTAGTTTTTGTGAATGACATCCATGCGTTGGGCTTGAATGTAACGCAGGGTATGTATCTGACCGATGGCTGGTACTGGGATCAAAATGATGAGACTCGTGCCTGGACCAAGAAATTCATGGCGAAAAATAAAAAGGCACCTTCCATGGTGCATGCAGCGGATTACTCAGCAGCGACTTTTTACCTGAATGCAGTTAAAGCGATTGGTACCGATGATGGCGATAAGGTGATGGCAAAAATGAAGTCAACGAAAGTGAATGATTTTTTTGCTAAAAATGGTGTAGTGCGTCCTGATGGTCGTATGGTGCACGACATGTTCTTGATGCAGGTGAAAACACCAGCAGAATCAAAAGGCGAGTGGGATTACTACAAGCAAGTACAAGTGATTCCTGGTGAGCAGGCATTTTTAACGAAAGCAGAAACTAAGTGCGCCCTTTGGAAGTAAGCGTTAGGTAAAAAAAGAGCTAGTAAAAGAGCTGAGTGGAACTATGTTCCCTCAGCTCTTTTTTATTGCGTAGTGATTTAGGAGTTGCTAAAGACATGCATCAATTCGCATGCATCAAATCGTCATGCCACCATCGACCGAGTAGAGATTTCCGGTGCTGAAGGTGGACCCATCGGATGCCAGAAAAACGACGACGGGTGCAATCTCTTCTGCAGTAGCAAGTCGCCCCATGGGCTGACGTGCGATGAATTGCTTACGTGCTTCCGTAGGATCCTCGAAGGCGTTAATTCGATCTTGCAGAGACGGTGTATCCACGGTGCCTGGACAAACGGCATTGCAGCGTATGCCTTGCGTTACATAATCTGCAGCGACTGCTTTAGTCAGTCCCACTACGGCTGCTTTAGTCGCGCCATAAACGAAGCGATTGGGTAGGCCGCGAATACTCGACGCAATGCTGGCCATGTTGATGATGCTGCCACTTTTTTTAGCGAGCATGCCGGGCAGGATGGCTTGAATCATCCAAAACTGTGAACGCACATTTAAATCAAAGGCAAAATTCCAGTCCTCATCCGTCGCTTCCAGTACGGTGCCAGCATGGACGAAGCCTGCACAGTTGAACAAAACATCGATCGCAGGAATTTTTGCAGCAAATGCTTTGATCGCTGCTTTATCCATAACATCCAATACATGAGTATGGATAGTGTCATGGCCCTTAAAGCGTTCGAGTAATGTGGGATTGATATCGGTGGCCCAGACGGTGGCACCTTCAGCCACCATTGCCATCACGCTGGCGTAACCTATGCCTTGACCTGCGGCTGTTACTAGCGCAGTTTTTCCTTTTAGGCGCATTTGTTTTTCCGTGAAAGTTAGATAATCAAAAAAACTCAGGCCCGGTAAATATCGAATAAATTTCCGGGCCTGAGTGTCATGCTTTTAAACGCTCTATAACTTAGCTTTTGTTGCCGCCTGAAGTGGCATTCAGCAGATAGTTTTGCATGCGTGACTCTGCAACGGAGTACCACTGATTTTGCTGAGCTTGGAATTTCTTATAGTGCTCGTAGATTTTTTTGAAATTCGCA
Source organism: uncultured Noviherbaspirillum sp. (assembly GCA_903846425.1). Classification (GTDB taxonomy): domain Bacteria; phylum Pseudomonadota; class Gammaproteobacteria; order Burkholderiales; family Burkholderiaceae_D; genus Pernthalerella; species Pernthalerella communis. Next base: position 3,060 of record CAINAY010000423.1, on the reverse strand, counting down.
TTTTTTGCTGCTTCCGCATCCATGACTTCTTTGGCTGCTTTAAACGAAGCATCCATCACGCTCTGCGGGAAAGCGCGCAGTTTTATGCCACGCTTTAACAAACGCGCGAGTGCTTGTGGATTGTTCACGTCGTAATTAGCTTGTACATGGACGTGTGCTTCATAGGCCGCCGCTGTGACAGCTGCTTTATATTGCGCGGGCAGGCTTTCCCACTGTTTGGTGCCCGTGATGACCGAAATATGGGAGCCCGTTTCCCACCAGCCCGGTGTGTAGTAGTACGGCGCTACGCGATCAAAGCCGAGTTTTTCATCATCGTAGGGACCAACGAATTCAGCGGCGTCAATCGTGCCTTTTTCTAATGCAGGATAAATATCGCCAGCGGCAATTTGTTGAGGGACGACGCCCAATTTTTGCAGAATGCGACCTGCGAAACCGCCAACGCGCATTTTGAGTCCGCTCAGATCTTCAACGGTTTTAATTTCTTTGCGGAACCAGCCGCCCATCTGACAGCCCGTATTACCGCAAGGCAGACTACTGCTAATACCATAAGTTTTTAAGAAGTCTTGATACAGCTCGCGACCACCGCCTGCGTGATACCACGCCATTTGTTGGCGTGAGCTTAGGCCAAAGGGGCCGCAGGTCTCGAACGTAAACGCCGCATCTTTGCCAAAATAAAAATACAGTGCGGTGTGGCCCATTTCAACAGTGCCGTTTTGAACGGCATCAAGAACCTGGAGTCCTGGTACTAATTCACCCGCAGGGAAGGTGCGAATAGTGAATTTGCCGCCCGTGAGTTCGCCTACGCGCTTGGCAAAAAACTCAACACCGCCAAACAGCGTGTCGAGTGATTTAGGAAAGCTGGACGCTAGGCGCCAGTTGATGGTGGGCAGGTCTGCAGCCAATGCGGGTGCTGTGAGTGCCACTGCGGCTGCGCCGCTGGCGGCCTTGATAAATTTACGTCTTTCCATGCTTGTCTCCCTTATTGTTATGGTGGGGTGTGCTTCGGTATGAAGAATTTGCGCCAGAAATGGGTGCTCTAAGGGCACCTAGCTGGATGGCATACGGGTATTTTAGTCGAGTAAGGTTTTTAGCACTGCAGAATCGTCGAGTTCGTCATACCCGAGTGCGAGCGTGGCTTTAAAAATATCCAACGCATGCTCAGCCATGGGCAAATGACTACCCGCCGATTCTGCCATGCTTAATCCGAGTGCTACGTCTTTAGTCAGGATGTAGGCGTAGGCGTGGGGCGAATAATCATTGGCTAGTGCGCGTGGCAAACGATCGTCCAACATCATTGACTGGCCGCTGGAGGCACTCATTAAAGCGACGAGCTTGCTCGTGTCTAGCCCGAGTTTTTGACCTAGCGCCACAGCTTCACTGGCCGCTATCAGGTTCATGCCTGCCACCAGATTGTTGACTAGTTTGTAGCGGGCTCCGTCACCCAGACGTGGCCCTAGTTTAAAAATGCGATCCGACAGCGCTTCCAGTACGGATGAATTTTGCGCAATCACGTCGCTATCACCGGCCAGCATTAGGCTCATGGTACCTGCTAGTGCGCGCACTGGGCCACCTGATACCGGCGCATCGAGCACGCTGTATCCATGGGCTAGTAATTGTTTGCTGATGGCTTCGGTATCTTCCGGAGCGATGGTGGGTGTGAGTAGTATCGTTTTACCGGCTGCAGCGATACTCGTTACGCCCTCTTTCTCAAACAGTACGAGATGTGCCTGAGCAGCGTTAACGACAGAGATGATGATGAACTCAGCTTTTTCAGCGAGCTCTGCCGGGCTGCTTGCGATGTCTAAACTATGTACTCTTGCTTTGGTTTCGACTTCAGTTCGAATATCGCGAATGGCGACATGGAATCCTTTTTTTTGCAGATTTAATGCCATGGCCATACCCATGGAACCTGCACCAATCACCCCGATATTTTTTTTCATTTTTATTATGTCCGGATAATGCTCGAACCATGAGCGGATTGCTGACGTTGGCGATCAGAGTCAATCCATTGATCGCCTAGTCGACAAGTATAAGGGTTCTCGTTGCCGACTAACTCGATTTGCGCGGTATTCTTGTTTATTGCCAGTGCCTGCCTTGATGCTCATATCGGTGGTGCCCGTGTCGGTGTTGTCCGTGGTGTCCATGCTGTCTGTATCCAAAGTTGAAAGATGCTGCGGGCGCAGCATAAAAAGATGGGCCAACCATGCGTGGTGCATACACCGGCGGGGCATACACCGGCGGGGCATACAAAGGCAGTGGAGCATACAAAGGCGGTGCAGCGCTCGACGTTACAACCATGGGGCGTGTAATCACAGGTGCTGATGTAACGATGGTAGTGCTAGTTATCGGTGGCGCAGCGACTACGGATGGAGTGACTTGTACCGGCAGATACGGACCCGGATCGTTGGAAAGCTGAATACTGTATTGCTTGCCGCCGTATTCATAGACCACGTTGTAAGCAGTCACACGATTTTCAACACTGATTTGGTTGGTACAACTAGTGACTTGGCGCACCACTGGAGGCGGTGCGCCTTCAATACTGTCCCCAAAAATAGCGCCACCAATTACTCCGACGGCGGTGGCTAATGCGCGACCTGAACCGCCACCCATATTGTTACCGATGGCGCCTCCTGCAATCGCACCCATGACAGCGCCAGCCCCGGATTTAGGTGAGGAGGAAATGACTTGTGTTTCGCCGCACACCTGCCTAGGTACGCTGACTTGCGTCACTACAGGGATACTTGATAGTACGCGCGCCATTTCTTGTGATTGCGCGTTTGCGCTGCTAGAAAATCCACTAAACATAGCTAAGATCAGGCTGGCTACTGTAAGGGGTATGGATTGGATCGTCATGTGGCCTCCGGTGAAGGGTGAGTTGATGGGCCACTCAAACATAGCGGAGGAGATTGTTTTTGAAAGGGTCCATTACATTTGGAAACAATGAAATGCATCGACTTAAAAACAAGCTTAAAAACAAGTTTAGAAACTGTTTTGCAGGTGGGTCTAGGGCGTGCCCGACGCAGAAGGGAAACTCAAAATTTTAGGCTTATTTTTTCAGCG
>CAINAY010000422.1 GCA_903846425.1 uncultured Noviherbaspirillum sp. | reverse complement strand
GTTGTAGCGCCGATATTCGCTGTTTTGCATTTGATGGTGGTGATACACCACGCACGATGCTTGTGTGGCTTCACCGGATGTGTGGCTAATATCAAAACACTCTATTCTTAGCGCATCGATATCGGCGGTATCCAATGACAAGGTATCGACCAATATACGTGTGCGCGATTGCTGCGATCCTTGCTCCGACAATAATCGAGCTAGCGCAATTTCAGCGCCTTTAACTGCCATCTCTTGCCAATGCCGTCGCTGTCCTTGGGGTTGAAAGACTAAATGGATGCGATGTCCGCACTGCTCCATCAGCGCGATCATGAGTTCTGGCTCATCCAGTTCCATGCTAAGAACCAGCGTTGATGGACTAAATTTATCGATGTAGTGCTGCGCGAGGAAAGCTTTCAACACTTCTGCCTCGACAGTGCTATCCATCGGTGCGGTATCGACGTGCGCCGGAAAATAGGCACGATCACCTAAATGGCGACCGCCGCGCACCATCGCTAAATTCACGCACGCACGACCACCGTGAATGGCCACAGCAATGATGTCGATATCTGTATCACCACTGGTTTCCATACTTTGCTGATGCAGAACGCGCGACAGTGCCGAGATTTGATTGCGCACTATGGCGGCTTGCTCAAACTTGAGCTCTTCGGCATACGCATGCATTTTTTTCTCTAGCGTTTGCATCAACTCGCTTTGTCGACCACGCAAAAATTGAGCCGCGTTATCTACATCGACTGCGTAATCTTCTTTGGAGATTAAATTCACACACGGGCCGCTACAGCGATTGATCTGATGCAAAAGACAGGGGCGAGTACGATTCTGAAAAACGGAATCTTCGCAGGTACGCAAAAGAAAAATTTTCTGGAGTATCTGCATGGACTCTTTAACTGCCCATGCACTGGGGAAAGGTCCAAAGTACTGACTTTTTTTATCTACCGCCCCACGGTAATAAGCCATGCGCGGAATGGCATCACCTGAGAGCTTCAGGTAGGGATAGGACTTATCATCGCGAAAAAGAATATTGAAACGAGGCTGCTGAGTTTTAATCAGATTATTTTCTAGCAGCAGTGCTTCTGCTTCGCTGCGTGTGACGGTGGTTTCCATGCGCACGATGCGCTCAACCATCATAGCCGTTCGTGGGCTCGCCAGCGTTTTTTGAAAATAACTGGAAACGCGCTTTTTAAGATCACGCGCCTTACCGACGTACAGCAGCTTATCTTGCGTATCAAAATAACGATACACACCCGGCAGATGCGGTAGCTGACCTATCTCCTCGAGCAATCCCGCTCTGGGATCGGGGGCGTCTTCGTTAGTCGTGGTTTTTTTAGTAGTCATTGAAACGCAATCTATATTCACGGAATACAGATGTTCACATCGGCGAAAATTAAGTGATTGTCTTCACCAGCTTTTTAGCCGCTTTGTATGTCTCGTTTTGCTGCAATGTATCCCAATTATCTGCATGCGCTGTCGGTAACAAGGCAGACAAACGTGCTGCTGAGCGCTTCGCATCAAGAATTCGTTGGGTATCTAGGCCTTCAAGTAATTGATCGGCTTTATCGGGTGAATTACAAATCAAAACCATATCGCAACCTGCTGCTAACGCCGCATGCGCACCTTCAACCACACTGCCCGCTACGCTAGCGCCTTCCATCGACAAATCATCGCTGAAGATCACACCTTCAAACTGCATTTTGTCGCGCAGCAGAGTCAGCCATTTTTTCGAAAAGCCTGCCGGATGTTTATCGAATGTAGGATAAATCACATGGGCTGGCATCACAGCCGAGAGACTCATACCTAACCAACCATACGGGGCTGCGTCTTCGTTGATGACCTCAGCATACGGACGATCATCTACCGGTATCGCCACATGCGAATCGGCTGCGACAAAACCATGACCTGGAAAATGCTTACCGCAATTCGCCATACCTGCGAGAGCGAGACCGTGGTTAAGGTTTTTAGCTAGCATAGTGACCACTCGTGGATCACGATGAAACGCACGATCACCAATCACTTCTGAATCGCCATAATCTAAATCGAGCACGGGTGTAAACGATAAATCGACACCGCAGGCACGCAACTCGGTTGCCAAAACATAGCCCACCGCTGTCGCTAGTTTGCAGGATTCAAGAACGTCTTCATCCCAGCGCTGGCCTAGTTTTTTCATGGCGGGCAAATGCGTAAAGCCATCGGTACGAAAACGCTGTACGCGCCCGCCTTCATGATCAACAGCAATCAACACGCCAGGTCTGACATCATGAATTGCTTGGCACAATTGGGTTAGCTGCTCACGATTAGTGTAATTACGCGCAAACAAAATCACGCCACCGGTTAAAGGATGCTGAATGCGACGAATATCATCGTCATTGAGGCTCGTGCCTACCACATCGAGCATGACGGGGCCAAGTGGACGAAATGAGTGATAGTGAGTTTGCTTATTCATAGTTTCTCCACAATGACGAAGGCAACGGCATACTCTGCCTCATCGGTCAGGGTGACCTGCGCTGTCAGCCCCTGCTGCTGCATAAAAAGAGTGAGTGCGCCGCTAGTAACAACTATAGGTTGGCCACTCGGCGCATTCAAAAATTGAGCTGCACGCCAAGTCATGGGCATACGCATTCCTAAACCTATGGCTTTAGAAAACGCTTCTTTGGCAGCAAACCGAGTCGCTAAAAAACGTATGCCGCGCGCTTCAACTTTGGCTTTACGACGATGATATTTTTCGAGTTCTTGCGGACCTAAAATTTTTTCGGCGAATCGATCACCATGACGCTCCAGCGCTGCTGCTATTCGATCGATGCGAATGATGTCGGTGCCTATACCAGCGATCATACGTTCAGCTCTTTCTAGCCTTTAGTCGCGACTGAATCATGATGGCCTTCATTTCTCGTACCGCATTTTCCCAACCTACAAATACGGCATGCGCAACGATGGCATGGCCAATATTTAGCTCTGCGATATCCGGGATTTCAGCAATCGCTTGCACATTGGTGTAATGCAGGCCATGGCCCGCGTTCACTTTCAATCTATGCGTGACGCCGATCGCTACTGCTTGACGAATTCGTTCGAACTCATGCTGTTGGGCTGCGCCTTCGGTATCGGCATAACGACCTGTATGCAGCTCTATCACGGGCGCGCCAACATCGGCTGATGCCTTGATTTGCTCGTTATCGGCATCAATGAAGAGCGAGACGCGAATATCATGCCTCGCTAATTTTTCTATAGCCGCACGAATATCATCAAAATGGCGAATCACATCCAAGCCACCTTCGGTCGTGACTTCATTGCGCCGCTCAGGTACTAAGCAAACATCCTGAGGGCGAATGCGGCATGCGATCTCTATCATCTCTTCCGTCACAGCGGATTCGAGATTCATGCGAGTTGTTAGCTTGGGTCGAATAGCTTCAACATCGGCATCGCGTATATGGCGACGATCTTCACGCAAGTGCAGCGTGATGACATCCGCACCAGCCTGCTCAGCTAGCAGCGCAGCTTGCACAGGATCAGGGTACACGGTACCGCGTGCATTACGCAGCGTCGCGACATGGTCAATGTTGACGCCCAGTTCAATCACGGGGTGTTGGGGTTGCAAAAAGCTCATGGTTTTTTATTCAATTAAAGCTGCATTAGATCAATCAAAATCTGTCGTGTATTCAGCGTGAGTCCATTTAAATGATGTGAAAGTAAATGACGCATCAAAAATTTACTCTGCTGTTGAGTGGTCGTGTCGGTGTAATCGCCCGCCTCCATATCCAATAGCGTTTTTCCATTCACCACTGGCATGGTGTCACTGACGGTGGCTTCACGCGGGCCGCGCTCGGGATCAATCACGTACAGCTGCTCTGCCAAAACTGGTTGGCCGGTAGCGGCAACTGCGCTGATATTTCCTGCGACGCCGGTTTCCTTCAATAAGCCAAGCTCAAATTTTCGCAAAACAATCGCAGGAGGTTCATCATGGGCTAACTGATTGAGCGCTGCGACGTAATGATCGAACAAGGCTGCATGAGGATCATCACGCGCCAATAATTTGACTAACAATTCATTCAGATAAAAACCACATAATAGCGCTGAGCGCTCTAACGGGCGCAAACCACCGACCCATTCGGCCGATACCATGGTGCGCACTTCAGATTTACCCGTCCATGCCACTTGCAAAGGCTGGAAGGTTTGTAATACACCGCGCAATTGAGAATGCGGCCGTTTAGCGCCTTTAGCCATTAACGGCACGCGGCCATAGTCACGCGCAAATACTTCAACGATCAGGCTAGTTTCTTTATATGGGTAGCTATGCAGCACAAAGGCTGGCTGATTGGTGACACGATGCTCGCGCTCTACCGGTTTGATCTTGCTGCTAGTGCGCGTCGTTGATTTTGTAACGCGCGACTGAGTGGAGGATACAGAGGCCTCTTCAGAACTAGTTACGGCGAGTGCATTCATCGCACGTGTCTCACTCGTAACCATAGGCGCGCAGCCCGGCTTCATTGTCTGCCCAACCGGATTTCACCTTGACCCAGATTTCCAGATAGACCGGCCCACCGAATAACTTTTCCATATCTAAGCGCGATTGCGTAGAAATCTCTTTGAGTCGAGCGCCTTTTTGCCCAATCAGCATCGCCTTGTGAGTATCACGACCCACCAAAATAGCGGCAAAAATTCGGCGTAGCTGACCTTCTTGTTCAAATTTTTCAATTACGACAGTGCTGGTATACGGCAGTTCATCACCCACAAAACGAAACACTTTTTCGCGCACAATTTCTGCAGCCAGAAATTTTTCGCTTCTATCGGTAATATCGTCTTCATCAAATACGGGACTATTCAAAGGCAAGTAGTGACGAATTTCACCTTCAAGACGATCTAACTGAAAACCTTGGCGTGCTGATACCGGAACGATCGCAGTGAAATTATGCGTTGCAGCGACTTGCTGTGCGTACGCCATCAACAAGCCCTTGTCTTTGAGCTTGTCGGATTTATTAATCACGAGAATAACCTTCGCATCAGCAGGTAAAAGCTGCACTACCTGCTTATCCGCCTCTCCAAAAACACCCGCTTCGACGACAAATAAAACGATATCCACATCCTGCAAGGATTGAGTCACCGTGCGGTTGAGTGTTTTGTTAAGTGGATTGGTATGGCGCGTCTGAAAACCCGGCGTATCAATATAAATAAATTGCGCGTTATCGACGGTCTGTATGCCAGTGATGCGATGACGAGTAGTTTGAGCCTTGCGAGAAGTAATGCTGACTTTGGCGCCAATCAGCATATTCATCAATGTTGACTTGCCGACGTTGGGTCGCCCGACAATGGCGATGTAACCACATCGAAAATCGGATCCAGCGGGGATATCGGTCATGCTGATTTGCTTTGAGTGACGCGTTTAGTCGGGTCGTCTGAATCAGGTAAAAGAGTTTCCTGCTCTTGCTGTTGCTGTTGCTCTTGCTGCACACTAGCGCGCGGCTGCTTACCGGATTTGCGGGTGTCTTCCGATTTGTTTTCAGGCGCATCAGGCTGAAAAGTAGCAATACCTGCAAGCTTGAGTTGCGTAGTGCGTTGGCGTGATTTTCTGGGCAGCGTTGGTGAGTTCTCTAGTGCGGCCTGAACCGCGGCTAATGCTAAGAGTGCAGCGGCCTGCTCTCCAGCGCGACGACTACCTCCGGTGCCATACACTTGTATGTCTAGCTTAGGTATTGAGCATTCGACTTCAAATTCTTGGTTATGTGCGGCGCCATGCGTGGCAACGACGTTGTACTGAGGCAGAGAGAATTTTTTTCCCTGCAAATACTCTTGCAACAATGTCTTGGCATCTTTGCCCAAGGTTTTGGGGTCAACGGTTTCGATAAGAGGTTCGTACAATTCTTTGATCACGCTGTACGCCACATCAAATCCCGAATCGAGGAAGATCGCACCGAATAGTGCCTCTAATGTATCTGCAAGTATCGATGGACGCCGAAAACCGCCCGACTTGAGTTCACCCTCACCCAATCTCAGGCATTGCGATAGTTCTAAATGCTGAGCAATTTCATACAGCGACTGTTGTTTAACGAGATTGGCACGAAGACGTGACAGATCGCCTTCATCGATTTTTTCGAAACGATCAAACAGCAGCGAGGCGATCACGCAGTTAAGCACTGAATCACCAAGAAACTCTAGCCTTTCATTGTGCAGGCTGCTATGACTGCGGTGCGTCAAGGCCTGCTGCAGTAATGCAGCATTCCTGAAGGTGTGACCCAGTCGAGTTTGCAATGCGTTGATATCCATTTGCCGTGCGATCAGTTAGGAGTTTTTCCTTCGGGGTCGCTTCCACTCGAACCCCGATACACAATCAGCAGGCTGGCAGGGCCAGCCAAATAAATCTTTTTTTCATAAGCGAAGCTGACTTTCATTGAATCGCCTACTCCTTTGATGACTAAATCTTTGCCTTTAAGAGAATCGATATAACCTGTCGAGGCCAACTTGTCGAAGGTCTCGCGCACGTCGGCAGGCGTTTGGGAAACTGCGGCAGACGCTTTGATCGTTTTTTCAATTGCCCAGTACTCAAACACGCTAGGGCCTGCCCTGAC
>CAINAY010000421.1 GCA_903846425.1 uncultured Noviherbaspirillum sp. | reverse complement strand
TGTCAGCGCAGTATAAAAATTCTTCGATATGCACCTTTTTTACGTTTATGACCACGCAGTCGTAATCGAAAAAATACTGACCTGTCTGGTTTTTTCTAACCCGCTGTTACACAAATAATTACCCAAAGCTAACAGATTGAACTGCATGATCACGCATCGCATAGCAGTGCTGACTTGCAATAAAATTCGCTATAGCTCAGCAAATCCTTAGTTCCCGTTGTAGACGGACAACGCAAGCATCACACAGGCAATAATTATTTTTATAATAACTTCTTCACGGTCAAAAATTTCTATCTCCCCTTATCCCTTATCGCTGAAAGCCAAAGATGCTGATCACTCACTTTAAACGCCTGCTTGTCATGATCCCGATCCTATTTTTAGCTAGCTGCGCTACTGAAACTTCAACCACGGTCGCTCCTAAACAAGTCACCTCCGCCGGGACGTCCTACAGCGGACCCAAAAATCCTATTTCCGTTGGTAAATTCGATAACCGATCCACCTTCCTGCGCGGCCTGTTTTCAGATGGTGTCGACCGCCTCGGTTCTCAAGCAAAAACCATCTTGGTCACACACTTGCAGCAATCGAATCGATTTGTGGTTTTAGATCGTGAAAACATGACTGAAATCCAGCAAGAAGCCAAATTACGCAACAAAGACCAAAAACTTAAAGGCGCGCAATTCGTGCTCACCGGTGATGTCACTGAATTCGGTAGAAAGGAGACTGGCGATCAACAACTGTTCGGCATTCTGGGGCGCGGCAAAACTCAGGTGGCCTATTCAAAAGTTAGCATTAACGTCGTTAATGTACTTACATCAGAGGTCATATTTTCAGTTCAAGGCGCCGGTGAATACGCCCTATCCAACCGTGAAATTATCGGCTTTGGTGGAACAGCAAGCTATGACTCTACGTTGAACGGCAAGGTGTTGGACTTGGCGATACGCGAAGCGGTAAATCGCCTAGTTGAAGGTATAGAGCGCGGCGCATGGAAACCCGAAAGCTAATGGGGAAGAATCCATGAAAAAATTATCCAAACTTTTAGCACTATGCGCTGGCTTGCTCTTAACCGCCTGTAGCACCGGAACCCATGGGCTGTATCAATGGGGAAGCTATGAAGATCAAGTCTACGCAATGTACAACACGGCAGCAAAAACCTCGCCTCAAGAACAGCTAGCTAAGCTTGAGGCAGATGGTGAAAAGGCTCGCGCAGCTAATCGCACACCCCCTCCGGGGTATTACGCCCACCTGGGTTATTTGTATTTCGAGACTGGAAATCCTGAGCGGGCAGTGGCTTCATTCCAAAACGAAAAAACTCTGTTCCCCGAATCGCGCTCCTACATGGATCGCCTAATTTCTCGATTTAAGAAATAAGGAACTCAGATGACACGACGCTTTTTTACTATTGCATTGTTTTGCATTGCCGCCTTGCTGACAGGATGCGCTTCACAAAAATCGTATGATTATTCGGCGATCAGAGAAAGTAAGCCACGCTCAATTGTCGTGCTACCACCTCTGAATTTGTCGCCTGACATTCGCGGCACCTACAGCATGATGGCTACCGTCACTCGACCGTTGGCAGAACTTGGCTACTATGTTTTTCCTGTGGCCTTGGTCGATCAAACGTTTCGCGAAAATGGTCTGACCGATCCGGGTGAGATGCACAACGCATCTCCAGCAAAAATTGCCGAGATATTTGGTTCTGACGCCATACTTTATATAAAGGTGGAAGAATACGGCGCAACTTACCGAGTCATTAGTAGTGACGTGATTGTCTCTGCAACGGCCGAGTTGATTGATGCTCGCACTGGACGCTCACTTTGGCGGGGCAGCGCAAAAGCATCAAACTCTGAAAATAGAGACTCCAGTGGTCATGGCATTGTTGGCATACTCGTTAGCGCACTCATTCAACAAGTCGCTAATAATATCGGTGACCCGGGTTATCAAGTCGCCCGCCAAACAAGCTTCCGATTATTTAACGCAGGTTTATTGCCGGGGCCACGCTCGCCCAACTATGAAAAATTAATCGGGCAATAACGTAGACGAGTCACTTCACTACAAAAAAAAAGAGCCGCATAGTTTGTGCGGCCCTTTTTGCAATGATTTACTTCCTACTTACTTCGCGCCCATCAACGCGACCGTCGTATCCAATATCCGATTAAAAAAGCCTGATAATCACTTGCCGCTAACGCGGCTCTCGATTGTGGCTACGGCTAACCCTTCGGGTTACCCTGCGCCGCAATGAATGGGGCTACCGTCCTCTTACTTACTTCGCACCCATCAACGCGACCGTCGTATCCAACATACGGTTCGAGAAGCCCCATTCATTGTCATACCAAGAAGAGACTTTAACGAGGCGACCGGAGACTTTGGTCAGGGTGGCATCGAAATTACTGGATGCTGGATTATGGTTGTAATCCACTGAAACCAGAGGCTCGGTGTTGTAAGTCAAAATACCTTTGAGTGCACCGTTAGAAGCTTCTTTCATGATGGCATTCACTTCATCAGCGGTGGTGTCGCGCGCCGCGATAAAGGAAAGGTCAACGATAGACACGTTAATGGTGGGGACGCGAATCGCGTAGCCATCAAGCTTGCCATTCAATTCAGGCAGTACCAATCCTACTGCAGCGGCTGCGCCGGTTTTGGTTGGAATCATTGATTGCGTTGCTGAACGCGCGCGACGCAAATCTTCGTGCATCACATCGGTCAACACTTGGTCATTGGTGTAGGCATGCACTGTGGTCATCAAACCATTCACTAAACCAATTTTGTCGTGCAAAGGCTTCACCAATGGAGCTAAGCAATTGGTCGTGCACGAAGCATTTGAAATAACGGTATCGGATGATTTAAGTACGTTTTGATTCACGCCGAATACGACGGTGGCATCAACGTCTTTACCACCCGGTGCGGAGATGATGACTTTTTTTGCGCCACCCTTAATATGCGCAGACGCTTTTTCTTTGGTGGTGAAAAAACCAGTACATTCCAACACCACATCAACGCCCAATTCACCCCAAGGGATATCAGCAGGATTACGCTGCGCGAAAACACGAATCTTGTCACCGTTGACGATCATATGGTCGCCATCAACAACGACCGTACCAGGGAATTTTCCGTGTGCAGTGTCGTAACGTGTTAGATGCGCATTTGATTCGGCATTACCGAGATCATTGATCGCAACAATTTGAATATCATTTTTCTTACCGCCTTCGTAATGTGCACGAAGGACGTTGCGGCCGATACGGCCATAGCCATTGATGGCAACTTTGATGGTCATGAGGATCTCCTAGAACTTGTAATAGAAATGGGTCTCTTTGCAAATCAGTGAAGCACTGATTTGACAGTAGCCACGACGTTCTCGGTCGTGAAACCAAAATGCTTGAACAACTGGCCAGCTGGAGCGGATTCACCAAAGGTATCAATACCCACAACCGCACCATCTAGTCCGACATACTTAAACCAAAAATCGGTAACACCCGCCTCCACCGCAACGCGCGGCAAGCCCTTGGGCAGGACGCTCGCCTTGTAGGCTGCATCCTGACGGTCAAACACATCGGTGCTTGGAATGGAAACCACTCGCACCGGAATTCCTTCAACACTCAAGGCCTCTGCTGACTTCATTGCCAGCTCGATTTCTGAACCGGTAGCAATCAGTACAGCTTTCGCATTCGCTGCATCCTTGAGTATGTAGCCACCGCGCCGAATTGCATCGACTTGAGTT
>CAINAY010000420.1 GCA_903846425.1 uncultured Noviherbaspirillum sp. | reverse complement strand
GGTTCAAACCTGCGCTCAACATGCCACTGCTCCGCGATCTCTTCTTGCGTAGCCCAAAATCCTACGCCCAATCCTGCAAGGTAACCTGCACCCAGTGCGGTAGTTTCCGTTACTTCAGGGCGCACCACCGGCACATTTAAAATATCCGCTTGAAATTGCATCAATAAATTATTACTCGCCGCACCACCATCAACGCGTAGTTCTTTAATGCCCGTGCCCGCATCTTTTTCCATGGCTTGTAAGACATCCGCAGTTTGAAAAGCGATACCTTCAAGCGCTGCACGCGCGATGTGACCCGCTTGTGTGCCACGTGTAATACCCAGTAGCGTTCCACGTGCATACGCATCCCAGTGCGGCGCACCCAAACCAGAAAAGGCCGGCACAAACGTTAAGCCATCACTATCGGGTACAGTTTTAGCCAGAGTTTCTACATCACTGGATTGCTTAATAATGCCCAAACCATCACGTAACCACTGCACCGTCGCGCCACCCATAAACACACCGCCTTCAAACATGTAATCCGTTTTGTGTGGCGTTGAATGGCCGGTAGTCCAACCGACTGTAGTGAGCAAACGATTGTGTGAATCAACTGCCTCACCCGTATTCATTAAAATAAAACAGCCCGTGCCGTAGGTACTTTTAACCATACCGGGTTTAAAACAGGCTTGACCATACGTGGCCGCTTGTTGATCACCAGCGATGCCAGCAATCGGTAAAGGCGCACCAAAAAATTTCGCATCCGTCATTGCAGCGATGCCACTACTGGGTACAACCTTAGGCAAAATCGCGCGTGGAATTTTTAGAATAGTGAGTAGTTCATCATCCCAATCGAGGGTGTGAATATTGAACATTAGTGTGCGTGATGCATTACTCGTGTCAGTCAGGTGCGCACCAGATAATTTATAAATCAGCCATGAATCAACCGTACCAAAAGCCAGTTCACCTTTTTCAGCGCGGGCGCGCGCATTCGGCACATTGTCGAGTAGCCAGCGTAATTTAGTACCTGAAAAATAAGCGTCAATCACCAAGCCTGTTTTCTTTTGAAATAATTCACTGAAGCCTTCATCGCGTAAGGTGTCGCACAAACTCGCAGCGCGACGGTCTTGCCAAACAATCGCATGCGCAACTGGTTCGCCAGTTTGTCTATCCCACAGTACTGAGGTTTCACGTTGATTCGTAATGCCAATCGCAGCGATATCTTTAGCAGTCAGGTGATGTTCGCGTATGACCTGTTGAGTCACTGCTAATTGAGATGTCCAAATTTCGTTGGCATCATGCTCGACCCATCCGGGGTTAGGAAAAAATTGCGTGAATTCTTGTTGTGCCATGCCATGAATACGGCCGCTGCGATTAAACAAGATGGCACGTGAACTAGTAGTGCCTTGATCGATTGCGAGTATGTACTGGTCTGCCATGCGAACCTCGAGGATGAAAAAAAGCGCGGAGAGCCGCGCTTTTCAGTGAAGCGTGACGTTAACTAAAACATCACGCAACCAAACTGTTTGAACGAATCCCAGCCTTATGAGCCAGGATTCGTTCGTGCGCAAAATTATTTTACGCGACCTTCTTTCCAAGCTTGGAGAAGTTTGTCATAAGCGATGGTTTCGCCCTTTGGCTTCTCGTTCGCCAGTTTCTTCCATGGTGCCGACGTGTCCGACAGATACTTGTTTGGATCGCCTTTTTCGTTCAGCTTAGGTGCGCAATTTTGCATACCTGCGCGCTGCAGACGCTCCATCACTTTGTCCATCTCATCCGCCAGATTGTCCATGGCTGCTTGTGGAGTCTTCTCGCCGGTGACAGCGGTCGCAACGTTTTTCCACCAGAGCTGAGCCAGCTTAGGATAGTCAGGAACGTTGGTACCGGTTGGAGTCCATGCAACACGTGCTGGGCTGCGATAGAACTCGATCAGGCCGCCGTACTTAGCAGCGTTCTTCGTGAAGTACTCATGACGGATGTCGGAGTCACGAACGAAAGTCAGACCTTCGATCGATTTTTTCAGCGACGTCGATTTCGCATTCACGAACTGAGCGTACAACCAAGCAGCGGATTTGCGCTCATCAGGTGTCGATTTGAAGAAGGTCCAGGATCCCACGTCCTGATAACCATTCTGCATACCCTCTTTCCAGTATGGACCGTGTGGG
>CAINAY010000419.1 GCA_903846425.1 uncultured Noviherbaspirillum sp. | reverse complement strand
GCATCAGTAAGGCATGTGCGCGAGCGTCAGGTTGGATTTGTATTTCAACACTATGCGCTTTTTAAGCACATGAGTGTATTTGAGAACATCGCGTTTGGACTGCGTGTTAAACCACGTGCAATCCGGCCGAGCGAAGCGCAGATCCGAGAAAAAGTCATGCGCCTGCTATCACTCGTGCAACTTGACTGGTTAGCTGATCGCTACCCATCACAACTCTCAGGCGGGCAACGTCAACGGATAGCACTCGCACGCGCGCTGGCTGTCGAACCGCGTGTGTTGTTACTCGACGAACCCTTTGGCGCACTCGATGCCAAAGTGCGTAAAGAACTCAGACGCTGGCTAAGGCAACTACATGATGAACTTCATGTAACAAGCATCTTTGTCACCCACGATCAAGAAGAAGCACTTGAAGTCGCTGATCGCGTTGTGCTCATGAATAAAGGCAAAGTCGAACAAGTAGGAACACCCGAAGACGTCTATAACTATCCAGCCTCACCGTTTGTGTATGGATTTTTAGGAAACGTGAATTTATTTCACGGCCGAGCACATCAAGGCGTATTGAATACGGCTGGCGGAGCGCTACCCATATCTAATCTAAACGAAGCTAGTGAACTAGAAACCATTGGGTATGTAAGACCACATGAACTCGACATTGAACATTACACCCCCGGCGCTGAAGGGATCGTTGCTCAACTCAAGCGTGCACACGCCATTGGACCGCTGGCACAACTTGAACTTGAAGCTGATGGGGACGGTCGCTTGATCGAAGCAGTTTTATCTGCAGAGCGTTTCGCTCAATTGCAATTAAAAACTGGATCAACTGTTGTTGTAAGACCTCGCCGTGTTCGTGTCTTTCCTGATCATGTAGCCTAAGAAAAAAGACTAAGGAATTCAAAGTGAATTTTCAGCAGCTCCGCTCTGTTCGTGAAGCGATACGTCATAATTTTAATTTGACCGAGGTTGCTAACGCCTTATCTACATCACAGCCAGGCGTGAGTCGTCAAATCCGTGAACTCGAAGAAGAACTTGGTATCGATATATTTGAGCGTAACGGTAAACGATTAACGGGATTAACCGAGCCCGGCAAAGAAGTCTTGCACATCATAGAGCGCTTACTTCTTGAAGCAGAAAATCTTCAGCGTGCTGGTCAAACCTATTCCAGCAAAACTACTGGCACACTATCCATCGCTGCGACTCACACACAAACACGCTATGTATTACCGGGCGTAGTTCAAAAGTTTCGCGAAACTTTTCCCGATGTGCGTATCGCGTTACAACAAAGTGCGCCTGAACATATCGCTGAGTGGGTTTTATCTGGCAAGGCCGACGTAGGAATTGCTACTGAAGGTTTGACACGCTTTGAAGGACTCGTATCCTTCCCTTGCTATGAATGGCACCATGCCATTGTTGTGCCAGTCGGTCATCCCCTGCTATCAATAGAAAAAATATCGCTGCAAGATTTAGCCGCTCACCCACTGATTACCTACGATCAGGGGTTCACTGGCCGAGGACACATTGATGAAGCTTTCAGAAAAGCGGCCATTGATAAAGATGTGGTGCTGACCGCGATGGATTCGGACGTAATTCAACAATATGTATCACTGGGATTAGGCGTTGGGATAGTCGCTTCCATGGCTGTAGATCATTTACCCGACAATCTCAAAACGATTTCAGCTAGTCATTTGTTTGCCACGAATGTCACTCGAGTCGCCGTTCGTCGTGGTGCATTCTTGCGCGAGTACACGATAGATTTTATTCGTGAGCTAGCGCCGAAATTGTCGCTGAAGGAATTGGGTGAAGCGGTGAGTTGGAAGAAGTAGTATGTAGCCTGATCAGGCAGCAGGCTTTCGTGCTTGGGATTTTATGCGAGCGACCACCTGGTCTACTGGCGTAAACTTATCTGTCTCTAGGCCACACCTTCTCTAAACAGATCCAGTCTGTCTGGGTCACGGACCTCTGACGCCCTGTCAAGCCATGCTAGACTTATTTCTATGAATAGCATTCCATCAATAATCGATCCTCAAACCGCAAACGCCACCAAGGTATTCCTTGAGCGTATTTCAAAGCAATTCCCTGTTGATCATGCAATTCTCTTTGGCAGCCGCGCTAGAAACACCCACAACCCGAACAGCGATGCTGATCTTGCGGTAATCCTGAATGATCAGCCTGGCAACAGGTCTGAAGCGGCTATTGTCATGGCAGGTGTTGCCTTTGACGTTTTGTTAGATACCGGCATTCTGGTTCAGGCCTTACCCTTATGGCATAACGAGTTGGCGCATCCAGAACAATTCAGCAATCCCGCCTTGATTGATACAATTAGGCGAGAGGGTATCCAATGTGGCTTGGAAAGCTAAAACGTTCGTTTCAGCTATAAGTAGTTTGCTGTCGCAATCAGATTGAAATTAGGTTTTGCTATTCCGCATGATACCGAGTGACTCGCTCAACCTCATTGCGCGACCCTAAAAACACTGCAACCCGCTGATGTAATTTAGTTGGCTGAATATCTAAAATCCGTTGCTTACCGTCAGTTGCTGCACCACCCGCTTGTTCGACCAGCAGCGCCATAGGATTAGCTTCATACATCAAGCGCAATTTACCTGGCTTATCGGGCTCACGTTGATCGGCGGGATACATAAAGATACCGCCGCGATTGAGGATGCGATGAACATCGGCCACCATTGAAGCAATCCAG
>CAINAY010000418.1 GCA_903846425.1 uncultured Noviherbaspirillum sp. | reverse complement strand
GCCGAAGTCATCGACGGCCCGCAATCGGTGGTCTGGGAAGAAGCAGAAAATCGTCTGCATGTACAAAAAGCCTTGCTAGAATATTTAGTACTTGGCCGAGTATAAAAATAGTGAAGCGCTTCATTTAACACCACTACGCACCGACTACTGGCTAGCAAAAAAATTCGTATCAACTAAGTTTTCTCTAATTCGTTTGAAAATCAAGGAAAGTAAGCAAATGAGCGACATCAAAAAAGTCGTCCTCGCCTATTCTGGCGGACTGGATACCTCGGTCATTCTCAAGTGGCTACAAGATAATTATCACTGCGAGATCGTGACCTTCACCGCCGATCTGGGCCAAGGTGAAGAGTTAGAGCCCGCGCGTGCAAAAGCGCTGAAGTTCGGCATCAATCCAAAAAATATTTATATCGATGATTTGCGCGAAGAATTTGTACGCGATTTTGTCTTTCCTATGTTTCGTGCCAACACAGTCTACGAAGGCGAATATTTGCTTGGCACATCGATTGCTCGTCCACTGATCGCTAAGCGCTTAATCGATATCGCGCGTGAAACAGGTGCGGATACTATTTCCCACGGCGCTACAGGCAAAGGTAATGATCAAGTCCGTTTCGAATTGGGTGCGTATGCACTCATGCCGAATGTAAAAATCATTGCTCCGTGGCGTGAATGGGATTTGCTCTCGCGCGAAAAATTACTCAAGTACGCCGAAGATGCCGGTATCGATATCGACATGAAGCACAAAAAAGGGGGCGCACCTTACTCCATGGATGCCAACCTGTTGCACATCAGCTTTGAGGGTCGTCATCTTGAAAATCCGGGTGCCGAGGCTGAAGAAGCCATGTGGCGTTGGACCGTTAGTCCTGAAGCCGCACCGGATGCAGCGGAGTATCTGGATGTCGAATTTGAGCATGGCGATATCGTTGCCTTGAATGGCAAACAGCTTTCGCCTGCTGCCGTACTCACCGAACTCAATCGACTCGGCGGCAAGCACGGTATTGGTCGCCTTGACCTAGTAGAAAATCGCTACGTTGGCATGAAATCGCGCGGCTGCTATGAAACACCGGGCGGCACCATCATGCTGCGCGCCCACCGCGCGATTGAATCTATCACCCTCGATCGCGAAGTCGCCCATCTTAAAGATGATTTGATGCCGCGTTACGCCTCATTGATTTATAACGGCTACTGGTGGTCACCTGAGCGTGTAGCCTTGCAAACCTTGATCGATCACACACAGAAAAATGTGAATGGCTGGGTTCGTATCAAACTATACAAAGGCAATGTGATTGTCGTTTCGCGTGATTCGAAAACGGATTCGCTGTTTGATCAAACTATAGCTACTTTTGATGAAGATGGTGGCGCGTACGATCAAGCTGATGCCGGCGGCTTCATTAAATTGAATGCCTTACGTATGCGTATCGCTGCGAACGCACGCATCAAACGTGGAAAATAACGCAAAAAATAAACTTATAAATTACGAGGATTAGTATGAGTACTCAATTCGACCATGCGTCGGTCGTTAAAAAATCAAATATTTTCTTTGATGGCAAGTGCATTTCGCACACCGTTATTCTTGCTGATGGAAGCAAAAAATCAGTGGGCGTGATTTTGCCATCGACTCTAGTATTTAATACAGGCGTTCCTGAAATTATGGAAATCACAGCAGGTAAATGCAGAGCACGCATCAAAGGCGAAGCTGACTGGAAAACCTATGAAGGCGGGCGGAGTTTTAGCGTACCGGGTAATTCAAGTTTTGAAATCGAAGTGACCGAACCGGTCGATTATGTTTGTCACTTTGGTTAAACGTACAGCGTTGAAGATACTTAATTAAAGATACTTAATTGAAGATATTTAATTGACCATACTAAAAAATCCCGGCTAGACTGGGATTTTTTTAGACAAGTACAGGTTCAATCTCTAGTGTTACACCAAAGCGCTGCCGGACATCCTCTTGTATCGCTCGCGCCAACTTCAACACATCAGCACCACTCGCGCCACCTCGATTAATAAGGACCAGCGCCTGCTTTTCATGAACGCCTACTGCACCCAAAGACTTCCCCTTCCAGCCGCACTGATCAATCATCCAACCCGCCGCCAGCTTGACGCTACCGTCGGGCTGAACATAGCTTACTAGTTGAGGATATTTTTCCAGCAGAACAGCATGCACTTCTTTTGAAACGACTGGATTTTTAAAAAAACTTCCTGCGTTACCGATGACTGCTGGATCTGGTAATTTACGGCGACGAATCGCAATCACAGCCTCTGAAATTTCACGCGCAGTCGGTGCCACTACTACAGTCGTTGTTAGCTCATGCTTTAATTCGGCATAGCTCAGATTAGGCTGCCACTGCTTTGGTAGTGCAAAGCTAACGTCTAGTATCACCGCGCGATCACGTAACTCTTGCTTAAAAATACTATCGCGATAAGCAAAACGGCAAGCTTCACGATCAACCACGCAGATCTCGCCTGTTAAAAAATCAAAGTAGGTCAGTGAATGAAAAAAATCTTTCAATTCACTTCCATACGCACCAATATTTTGTATGGGAGCTGCGCCGACACTGCCGGGTATTAATGAGAGATTTTCTAATCCTGGTAAATTCTGCACGAGTGTCCACTGCACAAACTCATGCCAATTCTCACCCGCTTGAGCGCTTACGATGATGTGAGTGTTATCCTCACTGACTATCCTTTTTCCTTGATTGGCTAGATGCAGTACCAAGCCATCAAAATCTCCGCTCAAAATAAGATTGCTTCCACCGCCCAGCACTAAGCGCGGCAATGTCGATAAAGCAGTATTGGCGCGAACGGCTTGCAGATCCGCAGACGACGACACCCGCAGATAAGCGCGCGCGGTGGCGGCGATACCAAAGGTGTTTAAGGCCTGAAGCGACCAGTGACTGGCGATCGCTTGGGCCTGTGAAGTAGCGGTATTCATAGCCGCCCGATTATACCGTCGGGCTGCGGCGTAAAAATTTTCGGCTAAAATATACAGCATTCAGGAGGATCACCCTATGCCATCATTTGACGTTGTATCCGAAGCAGATCAGGTTGAAGTTAAAAACGCCGTTGATCAAGCCAACAAAGAAATTACTACGCGCTTTGACTTTAAAGGCAGCGACGCTCGCGTCGAGCAAAAAGAGCATGAACTAACAGCGTATGCTGACAGTGACTTTCAACTCGGCCAAGTGCGCGATGTACTGACCACCAAGATGGCAAAACGGAATGTGGATATCCGTTTTCTTGATCTGGGAAAAATTGAGAAAATTGGCGGCGATAAGGTCAAACAAATCATTAAGATTAAAAACGGCATTGAGACGGAATCAGCCAAGAAAATTCAACGCATTATTAAAGACAGTAAGATTAAAGTTCAGGCGAGCATACAGGGTGATGCACTGCGCGTGACGGGCACCAAGCGTGATGATTTGCAATCAACCATCGCTTTGCTGAAAAAAGAAGTAACGGATCTTCCACTCGAATTTGAAAATTTCCGCGACTAAAAACGTTAGTCATAAAAAAAGGCCATGCATCGCATGGCCTTTTTTTTAACAAAGATTAAAAATCAATCTCTTTTAGCCAGTCTGCGCTCCCTCACTGCCTGAGCAAGACCGTTTAAAACAGTGATGCTGCTATCCCAATCGATACAGCCATCGGTAATAGATTGACCGTAGGTGAGTTCTTTACCCGCCACCAAATCCTGACGGCCTGCGACTAAGTGGGATTCGATCATCAAGCCGATAATACGATCATCACCCTTCGCAACTTGTCCTGCGATATCTGCACATACCGGAACTTGGTTTTCAGGTTTTTTAGAGCTGTTCGCATGCGAGGCATCGATCATTAGATGCGAAGCTAAGCCGGATGCAGCGATATCTTTGCAGGCTGCATCAACACTGGCTGAATCGTAATTAGGTGCCTTACCACCACGCAAAATAATGTGACAATCTTCATTGCCATTCGTCGACACAATCGCAGAATGACCTGCCTTGGTAACTGATAAAAAGTGATGCGGCTGCGATGCGGCTTTGATGGCATCAACAGCGATTTTTATATTGCCGTCGGTTCCATTTTTAAATCCTACCGGGCAGGACAATCCCGAAGCGAGTTCACGATGCACTTGTGACTCGGTGGTACGAGCACCGATAGCGCCCCAACTAATCAGATCAGCAATGTATTGTGGGCTAATCACGTCGAGAAATTCACTGCCCGCTGGCAAACCTAATTCATTAATGTTCATGAGTAGTTCGCGTGCAATGCGCAAACCATCGTTAATTTGGAAACTGCCATCGAGGTGGGGATCGTTAATCAATCCTTTCCAACCAACGGTGGTGCGTGGTTTTTCGAAATACACGCGCATCACGATTTCTAAATCACCTTTTAAGCGCTCTCTTTCAACGACAAGACGATGCGCATACTCCATCGCGGCTTTGGTGTCGTGAATCGAACACGGACCAATAACCACCAATAAACGATCGTCTTGGCCATGCAATATGCGATGTAGCGCGGTACGTGCATTAGCCGTCACGGTGGCAATTTTTTCTGAACAAGGAAGCTCCCGGATCAGATGCGACGGCGGCGTCAG
>CAINAY010000417.1 GCA_903846425.1 uncultured Noviherbaspirillum sp. | reverse complement strand
GAGAACCTACATATATTGTGGGTGAGATCAG
This sequence comes from uncultured Noviherbaspirillum sp., assembly GCA_903846425.1. Taxonomy (GTDB): domain Bacteria; phylum Pseudomonadota; class Gammaproteobacteria; order Burkholderiales; family Burkholderiaceae_D; genus Pernthalerella; species Pernthalerella communis. The sequence goes on along the minus strand of CAINAY010000417.1, from coordinate 2,821 downwards.
CTCTTAGCTATGAGCTTATGGAGGATGAAACATTTAGAGATCATGATATCGAAAAGATTGAAGTGGCTATTATGGAGGACTTACGGTATGGAGATTGACACAGTAAGAAGGGACAATGTATTTAACTATCTGACAACGAACTGGGCCGGTCTGGAAGCCCGTCAGCTTTCCGTTGTGAACGCATTCTGGCGTTATTACTGTGTGGCTGGCTGCGTATCCAATAAGGTGCGGAGTGATAGAATGCCGCGTCTTGAAAAATCCCTATTTTGGAGTAGTCCATGCTGATTTCTAATGCCTATGCGCAGACCGCAGGCGCGTCCGGCGCTGCTGGTGGCCTGATGAGTTTTTTGCCCATTATTTTGATGTTCGTTGTTCTGTATTTTCTGATGATTCGTCCGCAGATGAAGCGTCAGAAAGAGCAGAAAGCAATGATTGATGCCTTAGCCAAAGGCGATGAAGTGATCACTGCAGGTGGTTTGTTGGGCAAAGTCACTAAAGTCAGTGATGGTTATATTACGGTTGAAGTAGCCACTGGCACCGAGGTCGTTATGCAAAAAGCTGCCGTTACGTTGCTCCTGCCCAAAGGCTCGATCAAAGCACTATAAGCTGCTCAACTACCTTAGTTGGCCTGAGTTCCGTGTCCGGCCTGATCAGGCCGGATATTTTTTTATAGTAAGCGACACGCCATGAATCGTTATCCTGTTTGGAAATATGTCTTGATCGTACTCGTGCTGTTGTTCGGTGCGCTGTACACCATCCCGAATTTCTTCGGTGAGTCTCCCGCGGTGCAGATCAGCAGCGCCAAGGCCACGATTAAGCTCGGACCTGATGCGGTGGGCTTGGCCAGCCAAGCGCTGGAAAAAGCGGGTGTGCGCGCAGACAATCTCTTCTACGAAGATCTGGGTAATAACGGCACCGTGCGTGTTCGCTTTGCTAGTACCGATTTGCAGTTCAAAGCGAAAACAGTGCTGGAGCAAGCATTAAATCGTGATCCGTTGGATCCGAGTTATTTAGTGGCCTTCAACTTACTACCGAATACGCCGATCTGGCTGCAAAGCTTGCATGCTTTGCCTATGTACTTGGGTTTAGATTTGCGTGGCGGTGTGCACTTCTTGATGCAAGTCGATACCAAAGCAGTCATTGCTAAGCGGATTCAGGGCGTGCAAACAGGTATGCGAGCCTTGCTGGTTGAAAAGCATATTCGCTTTGCAGGCATCTCGCGTGATGGTGATGTCATTGATATTCGTGTGCGTGATCAAGAAATTCGTGATGCTGTGCGTGCCGTATTGTCAGCACAGATGGCTGACTTAACCTTAGTCGATGCAGCTGATGCAGAGGGTCTCAAACTGCGTGCCACTCTTAGCCCAGCAGCGATCAAGCAAACGTTGGAAGAAGCAGTTCAGCAAAATATCTCAACGTTATCTAAGCGTGTGAATGAACTCGGTGTTGCTGAGCCAGTGATTCAGCGTCAAGGTGCTGATCGCATCGTGGTGCAACTGCCAGGTGTGCAGGATGTCTCGCGCGCGAAAGACATCATTGGTCGTACTGCAACTCTTGAAGTGCGTATGGTGGATGACTCGATACGTCGTGGTACTGAAGAAAGCTCGGCGATACCCTTAGGCTCTGAGTTGTTCAAAGTAGGCAAAGGTGCGCCTGTTGTGATGTTCAAAGAACCGATCATTACCGGCGACTATATTTCTAATGCGGGTGCCAGCTTCGATTCAAACCAACAGCCTGCAGTTAGCCTCGATTTGAATGGCGATGGTGGCCGCAAGATGCGTGAAGCTACGCGCAGCAAGATAGGCAAGTTAATGGCCATCGTGTTGTTCGAAAAAGGCAAGGGTGAAGTACTCACCGTGGCGACGATTCGTGACGAACTAGGATCACGTTTTCAGATAACGGGTATGGAATCCCCCGCAGCTGCAACCGACCTGGCACTGTTGTTACGCGCGGGTTCACTGGCGGCGCCGATGGAAATCATTGAAGAGCGCACAATCGGGCCACAGCTCGGCGCTGAAAATATCGGTAAGGGTTTCAACTCCACGCTGTATGGTTTTGCGGCTATCACGGTGTTCATGGTGATGTACTACATGCTGTTTGGTGCGTTTAGTGTGTTCGCGCTGGCGGTCAACGTGATGTTATTAATCGCAGCATTATCCCTGCTGCAGGCAACATTAACCTTGCCGGGTATTGCCGCTATTGCACTGACCCTAGGTATGGCGATTGATGCCAACGTGTTGATCAATGAACGTATTCGCGAAGAACTCAGACTCGGCAATCCACCGCAAGCAGCGATCGCGGCTGGTTTCGAGCGCGCTTGGGCGACGATTCTTGATTCGAATGTCACGACATTGATTGCAGGTCTGGCTTTGCTAATTTTTGGTTCAGGTCCGATTCGTGGTTTTGCAGTAGTTCATTGTCTGGGTATTTTGACGTCGATGTTTTCAGCCGTGGTGGTTGCGCGTGCCTTGGCAAATGTTTGGTACGGTCGCCGTAAAAAACTAACAGGCGTTTCGATTGGTCAGGTGTGGAAACCTGACGCCTAACCTTGTTAGCGCACGATAGACCGAGCAATCAGACTTAAAAGAGGAACATCATGGAATTTTTTAGAATCAAAAAAGACATCCCGTTCATGCGTAACGCATTGCTATTTAATGCGGTCTCAGCGTTGACCTTTGTTGCAGCGGTGTTCTTTCTGTTTGCGAATGGCCTGCATTTATCGATTGAGTTCACCGGCGGTACGGTGATGGAAGTCGCGTATACCAAGCCGGCAGATCTTGAGAGTATTCGAGCCACGGTGACGGGCTTAGGCTTTGCAGAT
>CAINAY010000416.1 GCA_903846425.1 uncultured Noviherbaspirillum sp. | reverse complement strand
TCGCTTGCGCAATCGGAATCGATTTAGCATTGGCGAGTGAGCAAAAATCACCACCCGGGCAGCAAATAATATCGGTCAGCAGGCCAATGTTAGGAGTGGCCAGTCCGTGGGCTTTGAGTTCTTCCCATAACTTAAATAAATCTGATTGCTTCACATCGGCGAGTACGAGGTTTTGCTCATGCGTGACACGCAATTCACCAAAGCTATAGCGATCAGCCAGATCTGCCACGAAATCGATTTGATCGGCAGTCGCATCACCCGGTGGGACACCAGTTTTTTTCAGTGACAGTGTAGCGATCGCATAACCATTCACTTTGTGTGGACGAACATTACGCTGCACCCAATTAGAGAATGCTTTATTGGTTGAGCGTAGCGTTTGTAATGCGCTTTCGTCAGTGGGTAAATTTTCGTAAGCAGGTGGTGCGAAGTAGCTGCTGGCGCGATTCAATTCTTCTTGCGTGATCGTGCTTGGGCTATCTTTTAAGTGCAACCATTCGGCTTCAACTTGACGCGTAAATTCTTCTACGCCTAAAGCTTTGAGTAAGATTTTTATGCGCGCTTTGTATTTGTTATCGCGACGACCGTATTGGTTGTACACACGCATGATCGCTTCGATATAGGTCAGCAAATGCGGCCACGGCAGAAATTCACGAACCACGCTGCCAATAATCGGAGTACGCCCTAGGCCACCACCCACCAGCACTTGGAATCCCAATTCGCCTGATGTGTTTTTAATGAGGTTAAGACCGATGTCGTGTACCTGCACTGCGGCGCGATCTTCAGCCGCAGCATTCACTGCGATTTTAAATTTGCGCGGCAGATAAGCGAATTCAGGATGGAAGGTACTCCATTGACGCAGAATTTCTATGTAAGGCCGTGGATCAGCTAATTCATCGGCAGCCACTCCGCAGAATTGATCTGACGTGATGTTGCGTATGCAGTTGCCCGAGGTTTGAATCGCGTGCATTTCAACCGTGGCCAACTCAGCCAGAATTTCCGGCGTTTGCTCGAGCTCTATCCAGTTGTATTGGATGTTTTGGCGCGTGGTGAAATGTCCATAGCCGCGATCATAGGCGCGCGCAATATGTCCTAGCTTGCGCATTTGTGTTGATGACAGTAATCCATAAGGAACCGCCACGCGCAGCATATAAGCATGACGCTGCAAATAGAGGCCGTTTTGTAATCGGAGAGGGCGGAATTCGTCTTCGCTTAATTCACCACTCAGGCGACGTTCAACCTGACTTTTGAATTGTGCGACGCGTTCCTTAACGATCTGATGGTCGTATTGGTCGTAGCGGTACATGAGGTAGTCCTTGGGTTAATCCGTTTACAGCACCAACTTAGCGGCTACACCGGTGAGCGTAGCGGCAAGCAGGCCGCGTAAAAATTTTTCAGGAACAGAGCGTGAAACAAGTGAACCTAAAGTGATACCGGGTACAGAGCCGAGTAACAGGGTGACCAACAGCTCCCAATTAATAGAACCCAGCCACCAGTGTCCGAAAGCAGCAATCGCAGTCAGTGGCACGGCATAAGCGATATCCGTTCCGGCGACTTCGGAGGGTTTTAGATTGGGATAGAGAAGAACCAAAATCGTCGCACCGACTGCACCGGCGCCGATGGAGGAAATAGTCACCAGCGCACCAATGATTGCGCCTGCGATGATGGTGGCGATCGCTTGTTTGCGGCCATGTAGTTGGCGTTCAGGGTGTGCATTAATCCATGCCAGCATGCGACCACGACCTAGGATAGCCAGCACCGTCAGGACGACTGAGAATGCGATCACATAGCGAATGATTTGGCCGATGTGTTTGTCGAGTGCACCGAAATATTTCAGAGCCAGCGTAGCAATTACTGCGGCAGGCAGTGCGCCTATGCACAGACGAATAACGATGTCCCAATGCACGTTGTCACGAATTCGGTGGGCAATGGTGCCGGCCGATTTGGTGATGGACGCGAAGGCGAGGTCGGTACCCACCGCGACGGCTGGATTGATGCCAAACAAAAGCGTGAGTAAGGGCGTCATCAGCGATCCGCCGCCTACGCCGGTCAGGCCCACCAACAAGCCAACGGCAAATCCAGAAATTACATAAGACAAAGTCATAAAGCCTCGCGCGAAGAAGCCGAAATGCTAATAAACTTCGCCTATATTCCAAACGACATAGAATTTATTTGCTTATATGATTTGTGGATATAAAGAGTTTTGGCGCGGATAAAAGTTTTATAAATGGCATCTAATAAAATAAAACCCATTTAAATCAATTGGTTAGATTAATTGATTTTGTGGATATGGCGGGAGTCCCTCTATGAATCTCCATCAATTTCGTTTTGTTCGCGAGGCGGTCAGACAAAATTTCAACCTGACGGATGCCGCCAAGGCGCTGTTTACATCGCAGCCGGGTGTCTCCAAAGCCATTATTGAGCTGGAAGAAGAGCTAGGGATAGACATCTTTAGTCGCCACGGCAAGCGCATACGCGGCTTGACCGAGCCGGGTCGGCAAGTGCTTAAATCGGTGGAATTGATACTGCAAGAGGTCGAGGGCCTAAAACGTATAGGCAAAGAATTCGCTGCGCAGGATTCAGGCAGCTTAACGATTGCCACTACGCACACGCAGGCGCGCTACTCATTGCCATCCGTTGTGCAGCAGTTCTCGCAAAAATTCCCTAAGGTGCGATTGTCACTATTACAGGGCAACCCTAAGCAAGTCGCAGAGATGGTGACGAATAATTTGGCAGACGTGGCGATTGCCACTGAAGCGATTGCTGAAGTCGATGGCTTAGTGTCATTACCCTGTTTTCAATGGGAGCACATGGTTATTACTCCCACTGATCATCCGTTACTAAAACTTAAATCAATTACCTTAGAAGATATCGCTGCTTACCCGCTCATTACTTACGATGCGGCGTTCGCTGGTCGAAATAAAATTGATCAAGCGTTTGCGCGTCGTGCACTGAAGCCAGATGTAGTGCTTGAAGCGATTGATGCGGACGTTATTAAGACCTATGTCGAGCTTGGTATGGGTATAGGCATCATTGCGGGGCTGGCATATAACGCTACGCGCGATGTTAATCTCAAGGCGATTCCGGCAGGCCATTTATTCGGTATGAATTTATCGCGGGTCGCGTTGAAAGAGGGCGCTTATCTGCGTAGTTATGTGTTTACCTTCATTGAATTGCTCGCTCCTAGCTTAACGCGCAAGATGGTTGAGAACGCCTTATCGGGAGGGCATGACAGCTATGAGTTATAAATTTTTTTATGGCTCTCTTTTTTGACGAAAGCTTTTTGTCAGACAGACGCCGACAAGAATAAGCGCCATCGACTGACAAAATAAACCGATTCACACCGCTTCCCACAAGCAACTCTTCATCGCAAAATAGTATCCGAAGCGCATTGTTTGCGCATGTCTATAGCGAAGGAAGTCGTGTGAAAAGTAATGAAATTCTGACTGAAATTCGAGACGCCAATCTAAATTATCTGATGCTGGCACGTCAGATGATTCGAGCCGATCGCGCTAGCGCCATCTTTCGTTTGGGCTTGCCGGGTGGATTAGTGGATGTGCTCGATAGCTTATCCAGTGCTCAGGTGATTCGGCTAGCCTCCAGCAACATGATGTTGGCTCGGCTACGTTTTGAAGACGAAGCCATCATTGAAATACTCGCTAGTCAGGGCCGAGATATTTCACTAGCTACGACTCATGCAGCACTACTGATGGCGGTTCAGCCGTTCGAGGGCAAGCAATGATCGCTCTACTAGTGGGTAGTCGATATGGCGAGTAAAAGCGTTGTATCGGATGGCGAGCAAATTGTTATCGCCTCACAGTTGATCGAATTGGGCGCACGGCTGCAAGTGCTGGAGACGGAGACTAGCTTATCGAGGGAGCGTCTTATAAAGTTGTATAAAGAGATACGCGGCGTATCGCCACCCAAAGGCATGTTGCCGTTTTCGACCGACTGGTTTGTAAACTGGCAGCCAAATATTCATGCTTCCATGTTTATAAACATTCATCGGTATCTACTACAGCATGCGCACATGAGTGGCATCTCTGCCGTGATTAAAAGCTATCAGTTGTACTTAGAGCAGATTCCCTTGGAGCCTAATAAGGCACCCGTGTTATCGCTGACAAGGGCGTGGACTTTACTGCGTTTTTTCGACAGCAAGATGTTGACACTAGTGGAATGTAAAAAGTGTAAAGGTAATTTTGTTACCCACACCTTCGATTTGAATCATGCGTACCACTGTGGTTTATGTAACCCGCCAGCGCGTGCTGGCAAGCGACTCGCTTGCGAGGTCGCGAATTAATTACGTTGAATTGCGAGTCCAGGCTTATTTATTAACGGCGACGAATAAATAATTCGCGCGCTGCGTTAATCAAACTGTCAGCGATACGCGCAGCGTCAATCTGGTAGCTACCATCAGCGATTTTTTGCCGTATTTCAGCAATTCTGCTGGCATTCACAGTACGACCCGATGAGCCTAAGCTGCTCAGATGTGCTGGCCTTGAATGACTGACCGGCGGTTTAGCTGCATGTAAAGACTGATTCCCACCATGGATGGGCAGGGGCGCAGGCCTTTCCGCAGAAAGATCAGCGGGTGTCTCATGCACCGCCAAAGGATTGATTTTCATGATTTTTTCCTGTGCTGGCTGGGATTAACCCCGCCGTTAACTTTGTATAAGCCTATTAACGACATTTCAACCCGCATCTTGAGGCGGCGTCGCTATCAAGAGTGCAAACACTGTTTATGCAAAGTGGCGTGAAGGTTTTATTTAAGGCAAATCAGGAACGAGCTGATGACGTAAAGCGTAGTGCGTCAATTCAGCGTTATTGCGTAAACTCATTTTTAGTAGCAAGCGTGATCGGTACATGCTGATAGTTTTGACTGATAGTGATAAACGCTCAGCAATTTCTGTCACCGTTTGACCAGCACCTATCATGATGAGTGTTTGGTATTCGCGATTGGATAAAGCTGCATGGAGATCGTCGAATTTGTTTTTAGTCAAACTCTGGGCTAATTCTTGAGCGACTGATGAAGTTATGTATTTCAAGCCGGTCGCCGCAGTTCTCATGGCTTCCAGCAATTCATCGGAAGTACATTTTTTATTTAAATATCCTGCGGCACCCGCCCTCAGGGCGCGTATAGCGTAGTGACTTTCCGGGTGTAAACTTAAAATTAGTACGGGTAGGTAAGGGAATTCTTTTTTTACTTGCTGTAGCACTTCTATACCGTCCTTGTCGGGTAGGGAAATATCAAGCAAGATTAAATCAAACTCTGTGTCACGAATGCGTTGGATGGCGATCAAGCCATTATCGGCTTCTGCCGTTACGATAAATTCATTGCTGTGACCGATAATTTTTTTTAAACCTTCGCGCAATATAGTGTGGTCATCAACAAGTAAAACGTTCAATAGGGCAGCCGGCGTTGAACCCGATTGCATGGTGTTCACTAGCTCGAAATAAACTTTAGCTAATCACGTACGAAAAATAAGGTACGCACACAGAATGTAATGTGCCTTTCCCTGCACCCGTGGCAATTAATAGTCGACCACCAAATTCAGCGCTGCGTTCGCGCATACTCTGCAAACCGAATGATTGCGCGCTATAGCGTTGGTGCTCGGGTATGCCACATCCATTGTCGATAATTTCAAGTTGTAACTCATGGTCTGAGCCGTATAAGTGCATTTCTACTGCGCTGGCTTGCGCATGTTTGCGTATATTGGTCAGTGCTTCTTGAGCAATCCTAAAAAGTAGAGTGGCGATATTTTTATCTACATCCACCGAGTTGAGGTTGTAGTGAAATTCGCAGGGTATTGTCGTTTGATGAGTAAATTCAGTACTTAAAGAAGTCAGTGCTGAGTGAAGCCCCGCCTCAAGTGCATTGGGTAAAAGGTTGGATGAGATTTTATGAATCGACTCGATACAGGTATCGACGAGTTGATCCAAGTAGAGATATTGCTCATTGAGATAGGGCGTATCTGGTAGCTTTTTCCATACATGACTAAGCAGCATCTTTAGGGCACTGAGATTGCCTCCCACGTCATCGTGCAAATCAAGGGCGATGCGTTTGCGTTCCAGGCGCTGAATTTCATCGGTATGGATGGCCAACGCAGCGTCGTGATCGTGCGGAACAGGTGCAGGCTGATGCAGATGATCGGTTGGGTGAGTGCGTTTGACTTCCCGCAGTTCCTTGATCCATGCTTCATCGATCATGAGCTTTCCTTCTGTCCGTTTGCAATACAGTGAATGTGAAGTGTTGACGTGGGGCCACATTTGATTTTGTGCAAACTTTGTTCTTGTTCCATAGAGGTAAGCAACTTCTAGACAAGTCGATTTTATCGATCAAAAAACTCAACTTGGGCGCACACACGGTGCATTCTGGCGCGGTTTTTTGTGAATAGGCTAGTGTTCGACCATCAGAAAGTCACAGCGTTCCGCAAAAATCTAAGCTTAATTGTGGACGGTCAGCGATTTGTCGCGGTTTAGCCGAGAATGGTGGGGAGATGCGCGGGTATGTTCACGAACTGCGTTTGATGGAAAGTGACAGCGGGATAGGTCAGCGACAAGGAGTTTTGGTAAGAGTTATCAGTGATAGCACGACATGGGTCACTTAAGTCCACTGTGGGAGGGCGGTATGGAATGGGTAATCGTAGGAATGGAAGTGGGCGTTGCTTTGGTGATAGCTATCGCTGTCTACATCACCATGAAAAAATGAATCTATTCTTCTGAGACAAACTCGGGGCAAAACAAATCAGTTTTAGCCCCGTCTAGGTTAGCGTTGCGCTATTAAAGTAATCCAGATTTTTTGACCGCTTGTATCAAGCAACGAGAGAGTTTGTCAAAATGCGTTAATGCCGCTGGAGTCAGTTCTAACTGCTTACGGCGCGCATCTTCAGTTTCTTCAAGTCTGATCCAACCTTTTTCACGCATGGATTTCAACCGGCCGTGCAGCATGGCGGGTGAGCCAAGTTCACGTTTCCCCATTAAATCTTTAACTGACAGTCGCTCTTTTTTTTGGCGCGCATACGCGACGAGTTCAAGGATACGTTCTTCGAGCGGTTCAAGAGGAGGCAATGCTGGCAGGCCTCGAACGGTTTCTGTCAATTGCAGGAATCGTAGGTATACGTCTGCAGGGCGTGGACGCTTGGTCACTTTGAAATTTCCTTATACATGTAATTAGGATGAATTGTTCGGATGAGCACAATTCAACGAGCCATACTATACATTAGATGCTTCAATTTATTGACCTAGTTCTGTATATGGTTAAATCGATTCGAGAATAAATAAACTTTGGTGTAACGATTTTTTAAATCTAGCTAATCTGTTAGTTGTAATTAACAACCACAAGTCATTTTTTGTTGCTGATTTGCACCGTCATAGTCAGTCCTTTGTGAAAGAAAAAACAGTACTTTAAAAAAAACTAAGGGCTAACTTACAACATCAATCGATAAAAACAAATAACAACGCAAGCGAATCTTTATGTTTCAAAAGAGATTTTTCGGGGCTGTAAAGTGCGTCAGACTCGAGCGCTCAAAGGTTCAATCAGAAAGACACTGAGCACTGATGCCGACTCAAACGCTATGGCTGCAGTATGGAAGAGGGCGTCGCCAGATTATGTGTCGATAGGGTTACGCACTGATCACTAGTTGGGGGCAGGGTCAAGGGCGCAGGGCTGCAATAGGTCAGGCCGACCGTCACCGTATGACTCAGCAAAAGCTAGTAATTTCAGTGACTTGGACGTGAGTTTCCCCTACAAAATGACTGCCGGTTGCACGCCGCTTGACCCGTGGCGCTCCTGCCATTACATTCCGCGATGGTCGCGCCACCCCCGAGGGCGCCTGATTGCCCCCCATGAAAACAGATTTCCCGATTGCGATGGATTCGCCGCCTGAAGACAGCGCTTCGGAGTTCATGCTGCGCGCACGCGCGGCTGAACGACCAGCAGACCCGCTCATCACGTGCCTTTTGCCCGCCTTTAATGAAGAGGGCAATATTCTTCCCATGCTCGATACCCTGCACACCATGATGTGCGATCTCGGTTTGAGGCATGAATTGATCGTGGTCGACGATGGAAGTCGTGATGCTACGGTAGAGCGAGTGATGAGCGTGATGGATGACTTGCCTGTCACGTTGGTGCAGCTGTCACGAAATTTTGGTAAAGAAATAGCTCTCACTGCGGGTATTGCTGAGGCCAAGGGTGACTTGGCCGTACTGATTGATAGTGATTTTCAGCATCCTCCCGAATTAATTCCAGTGTTTATAGAGCAGTGGCGTCGTGGCTATGACATGGTGTTTGCGGTTCGATCTGATCGCAATGATGAATCCTGGCTCAAGCGCGCATTTACACATGTATTTTATGGATTGCTCAATTTTGGTGAGCGCAACAAAATTCCTGAGAATACGCAAGATTTTCGTGTGTTAGATCGCGCACTGCTCGATGCGTTGAATAGTATGCCCGAACGAAACCGCTTCATGAAAGGCCTCTACAACTGGGTGGGTTTCACTCGTCTGGGTATCAAAGTTCGTACTGATCCACGTCGGCATGGTGCGAGTAGCTTTAATTTTATGAGCTTGCTGCGATTAGCTGCGACTGGTTTGACGGCCTTTTCAAATGTGCCGCTGCGTTTATGGACGGTGGTTGGTGGGGTCATTTCATTTGCGTCGATTGCCTATGCAATCTACGTCGTCATCGAGACCCTGTTATTTGGTAATGACTCGAGTGGATGGCCAACACTGGTGGTTGCGATCACCTTTCTCGGCGGCGTGCAATTACTATCGATCGGTATATTGGGTGAATACATAGGACGAATTTTTAACGAAGTTAAGCAGCGCCCGGCCTATTTTGTTAGTCGTGTCGTGCGCAGCACACAGCACCCAACCAAGCCACAAAAATAGCAATGACGCGTCAGCTTTTTTGGTTTGGAGTGGTAGGTGTGACGGCTATGCTGGTTCATCTCGCCAGCGTTGCATTGATTTTGGTGCCTCTGGGTATGACGCCATTGCTGGCTAATATCGTAGGATTTTTAGTGGCTTTTCAGGTTAGTCATAGCGGCCATCGCCACTTCACATTTCGGGATCAGGAAACTCCTGCGGCTAGTTCGCGCGGACGATTCTTTTTAGTCGCTTTGTTGAGCTTTGCCGTCAATGAAGTTTTGTATTGGCTGCTGCTACGTTACACCGCGCTCGACTATCGCGTTGCGCTGGCGATGGTGTTAGTGGCTGTAGCGGTGCTGACGTTTGTGTTGGCGCGCTATTGGGCGTTTGCTTCTGGAGAGACTGCATGATAGCCAGGCCACGTAATCTGACCTTGTGTGCCGATGATTTCGGTCAGTCGAAAAGTATTTCTGAGGGCATTCTCGATCTAATCGCTTGTCGACGATTGACAGCCACCTCAGTATTGACCGAAGGCCCTTACTGGCCCGAAGGTGCGCAGCGTTTGCGCGACATGCAGGATCGTACTGATGTGGGTGTTCATCTCAATCTCACGCATGCCTTTCCCACTACCATCGGTAGTCGTTCCTTATTTCACTGGCTGATTGCTACGCAAACCGGGCGCGTGGCGGCCGATAAAATCAAAGAGCGCTTTCTGCGGCAAATTGATCTGTTTGCCCAGCATTTTCGACGCTTGCCAGATTTTATAGACGGTCATCAGCACGTCCATGCCTTTCCCGTGATTCGTCAGGCGATGATGGAGGCGATTGAATTGCGCTGGCCTGTACAAAAGGGGCGACCTTGGGTGCGCACCCCCGATCGTTTAATCGATGACAGCGGCAGTCAATTGAAGACCTTAGTGTTGCGCTACGCCTGTCGTGGATTTTCAAATTTTGTTGAGCAGAACGGATTAAAATTTACCCAGCACTTTGGCGGTTTGTATGCGCTCAATGCCAATGCAAATTTTGAAGGTCGTATGCGTGGATGGTTAGAGCAAACACCGAACGGCACGCTGCTGATGTGTCATCCGGGGCGTCCAGCCAATGATTACGCTGATCCGATTGCAGGTGCGCGATCAGTGGAATTTAGTTACCTAGTGAGCCCGCGCTTTCATGATGATTGCCAGCGCTATGGCATTAGGTTGGTACGTTTCTCCGATCATTAACTTGTCCTAGCCGCATCGCGCGCTCTTTGCGAATCGCCTCAGCGGCTTGTGTGCGTTCAATTCCCAAAGTTTCCAACACATAGGCGGACAGTTGCAACCCGGCTTCCAATGCTTCGGGGGTGACCCAGGTCGCGCCAGCACGCAGTAGTGTCTTAGCATGTTGTTCGTCATGCGCGCGCGCCAGTAGGTGAACGTGCGGGAATTCTTTATGAATCGCGCAAGCAGCGTTCAATGTGGCATCGGGATGATCCATCGTTAGAACGATGGCGCGAGCTGTGCTGGCATGCACCCGATGTAATAATTTAGGCCGACTCACATCACCTAAATAGACTGGCTGACCTAAGCTATGTTTTTGGGTGGATCGCATCATGTCGATGTCGATCGCTACATAATGAATTTTTTGTGATGTCAGTACTTCAGCTAACAATTGGCCCATGCGTCCAAAGCCTACGATGATGACGTGATTCTCAAGCGGGGCTACTTCAGCTAATTCCAGTCGCGCATCCAGCGGATGGTGATGGTGATCCCACCAGCGGCCAATTACATGACCCATGCGCGCTACCACAGGTGCTGCAAACATCGACAGACTAACGATCAGTAACACCTGATGCGCAAGCTCAGCAGAGAACAATCCTTTGGCGGTTGCATCGGCAGCCACCACAAAAGCAAATTCTCCCCCTTGGCTCATCATCAGACTGCTTTCTATTGCATGTCCCCAGCTCAGGCCGCCCAGCTTCAGAATGGGTGTGAGTACCAGGGCTTTGATGACAAAAAGTCCAACGACTAATAAAGGAATCATCCAAGGAGAGTCGATCATTAATCGCATATCGGTTTGCATACCG
>CAINAY010000415.1 GCA_903846425.1 uncultured Noviherbaspirillum sp. | reverse complement strand
CTCACTCGTTCTAATTTCTCGCTGGTCTAGTACCAGCTTGAATAGAACTGCAATTAATAAAAAGCCACCCTTCGGGGTGGCTTTTTTATGCCTTAAACAATTTCATCATTAATTACTTGATGAAAGAAATCGCCTCTCTTCTTCAAGCAGTAATCTAACCGCATCAGTGTTGTCTAGCGAACGCTCTTTTTTGATATCACGCCAGTCATATTTTTTATTTGTGGTGCGATCAAATATCATGTCATCGAACCAGTAGGCTTGGGTCATGTAGGACGACAATATGGTGCCCCGCTGTGCAGGAAGCTGAAACAAGTTCATTCCACTGCTAAAGGAATTAATGGGCGCAGCACAACCTAAGGCTTCTTGCATCAAGGTTGGAACCACATCCTGATGCAGAGATAATTTTTTTTCCTGTTTAGCGACAAACTGACCGGGTGACATAATTAAGAGCGGCGTTTGAATTTGCCAACGAGTGAAATTACTGCCGTGCCCCCAGTAACCCATGCCATTTTCATTAAATTCCTCAGCATGGTCGCCAGTGATGACGACCCAAGTATTTTCTAGTTCGCCCGATTTTTTTGCAGCCGCCAATATTTTCCCAACCAAAGCATCCAAATAGAACAAGCTGTTGTGATAGTCGTTCTTATAAGGCGCAGCATCAGTTTGCCTGTTAATCGCGAAACCTCCCTCGATTGCAGGCAATGGTTTAAATCGCGCATAGTCTGGCGGATAGGTATAGGGTGAATGTGATGACGTTAAAAAAAGAAAATCAAAGCGTGGTTTTGTAGATGTAGTATCTAAACTTGTTAGATAACTCGTAACGATTTTTTCATCGGATGGATTGGTAATTACATTTTGTTCAGGCACGTGCGGAAAAAATAATTTTCGCAGCGAGAATCCATCTAAATTACTCGAAGTAAATACGCGACTTTCATAACCCAATTGATGCAAGCTTTCAGTAAACAAACTGGGATTACGACCAGGGGACGATTTAAATAATTCAAAATAATTAGGATGTAAGCCATACATCAAACCAAATAGGCCGGGCACAGTCACCGCGCCGCTAGAGAGATGTTTTTCAAAGCGCGTTGAATGCTGCGCAAACTTATCCAGGTTGGGCATGACCTCAGCGTTCAGGCTATCCGCCTGCCAGCTCTCAAGCACGATGAATAAAATAGAGGGTGGATTAGGTTTGGATGTGCAAGCAGGGTCTTGCAGTGGATATCGGACTAAACCACTAGATTTTTTTGACGTTAATTCAACCTGACCTGCTTCAGCCGGGAACATCGCTGGCCACCAGTTGCTAATCGCTTTGGCGCTGTCCGCTTTCTCTACAGGATAGTAAAGCGGTAGATAAGGTCGATAACTCGTAATCTCTTCGCGGTTGAAGAAGGCGGCCCAGATATTGATTACTGAGTTTGCAGCTAATCCGGCGGGCATCAGCAACAGGCCAACAATAAATATCGGAAGTCGTTTTACCGAACCCGTGCGGGAAGATGCGTACAACCAGAACACACCTGCCAGCATTAAGAGTGCCAAGCCACCTGCCACTCCTAATACAAAGGTGGGTATGCCCATACCGTGTAAATCCAGAAGAAACATCCGGACTAACAGCCAATCAAGATGAAAACGGTAGAGATTAAAAACGACCAGATCAATCGCCAGATAAACCAGCCAGACCCAAGCGAGTAGTGGCAACAACCAACGTGTTTTGCTTAGCAAACTAAAGGGCAGTAGCAGAGCGCTAATAATCAGCAGCAAGGTACCGAAATAGCCCGCAATACTGATTTGGTAAACCCATGCCAAAAACCCATCAGAGTTCGGCGCGTCGCGCAAAAAAAGGCCCACCGCGACTGCAGTCAGCAGACACAGATAAAACGTCAGTTTGATGTGATTGATCAGCCGCTGTTTCATGAGCGAATGAATTATAGTCTGAGCTTATGCAGTTTTTAGCGAGGAGTTTGCTTCTATAATCGTCAGTAACAGGCGAGGGAGGGTAAGTCCGATGAAAACAAGCGACGTCATTTTTTCCATTCTGGTGCTCGGTGCTACCTTACCGGCGCAAGCGGCTGACAAAGAAGAAAAGCCCACCCCCGAGCCGCAACTCAGCGTGGGTGAAACGCCTGCCATGTCTGAAATCCCAACCATGAAACAACAAGGTCAGCGGATGGCAGTGCTGATGCAGCAGCTGTCGAAAGAAAGTAACCCCGACATCCGTCGCCGCATCATGGCCGAAGCCATGTGTCCGCAATAAACGCTTAGTGCGCGCCGTTTAAAATCCATTCCGCTAGCATCGAAGCGTCGATCGGACTGAGATAGTCAATCGCTGGATGCGGTAAATCACCCCATCGCCCCTGACTTCCTTCCCGAATCCGTTGTGCCAGCTCTGTAATTACGGGCTTACCTTTGTAGCGTTTGGCGATGGCTTTGAGAGAAGGTCCTGCGGCGCTTCCAGTAGCATCGTGACAACTGGTGCAACCAGACGACTGAAATAAAGACCTCGTAGCGCGGATATCCGCAGAATTCATTTTGGCAAACGCCTCGGGCGCTGAAGCTAATGCAAATACAGTTAACGAAAGGCTGATTAATTTTTTCATGGCAGATCTCCGTAGCGCCCATGAGAGACGCTTTGATCTGCATTAACGCACTATCGGAGACAACGAGCCTGTATTTAGATCAAAATTTTCCGGAATGTTCGGGTCATCCCGAAAGCAAGTTTATTTAACACCCTCGAGTTCGACACTAAGCATTCGGGCTGCCTAAGCAGCCCGAAAATAAAATCGCGAATTCAATTCAGATTTCTAGGGTGTTTCGTCAGAAATGATGGGTGTTTCATCAGCAATAATGGGATCTTCAAGAGCTACGGGTGCCTCGGTAGCTTCAGGAGCCGCAGGCGGTGGTGGAGCTACTGGCGTTGGCGCAGATTGCTTAGCCACGTTGCTACCGGTCTTGTAGATACTGCCCTGAATCGAGCCGCCCTTCTTGATTTCCATTTCGGTGTAAGTCACCGAGCCAGCAATCACGCCGGTGGATTCAACCAATAAAGATTTATTAGCGACAGCGGTATCTGTTAATGAACCTGCAACTTTGATGTGATTCGCGGTAGTCTTACCGTCGACCGAACCATTCGTTTCAATAGCGATCACATCGGCAGTCAATTGACCTTCGAGCTTGCCATCAACACTGGCAAGTCCGGGCACATTCATGGTGCCCTGCATGTAAACGCCGTCTCCTACAAACAGGGAGCCGGGTGGAGTTGTATCAGCCATAGGTTTTTCGTTCAGGGTTGATAAGAAAATGCTTGCCAAAGCTGTTCGATATCGCCATAAGCCACGCGATGTTGCATCATACAAGTTTTACATGGTTTGCACTACTTCTTGTAAACATCTTCTAAAAATATAATTTTGAAAACACTTAACGCTCCACACCCTCCGCGCTTACTGTTATTTGCTGGTCATGCTGGCACCGGCAAGACTACTCTGGCCAAACGCGCTTTGCCTCTACTGGCAGAAAAAAGCAAACGAGATTTTTTCTTTCTCGACAAAGACACCGCCTATGGCGCGTTTAGCTCTCACGTAATGGGTCTACTGACGGGAAATCCCGCTGATCGCGACAGTCCCACGTATCTGCAAAATCTTCGCGATCGTGAGTATTCAGGATTGCTCGACATTACCCGCGAAAATCTCGCTCTGGGAATGAATGTGATGTTAGTCGGTCCATTCACGCGCGAACTCATGGCAGGTAAATTTTTTGAGCCTGCTCAATTAGACATGCCAGCGCATACCAAATGTCGTGTCGCTTGGATTGATTTATCTACCGAAGAAGCGAAACGTCGCATTGAAGCGCGCGCCGATGCGCGCGACGATTGGAAACTCGCTAATTGGGATGATTATCTGAAGCGACGCGTTCAACCACCTAGCCACGCCTCACTGCGTCGTTTCGATAATCAAGAATTTGATGCGACGGCATTTGATTTATTGATTGATCATTTGCTGTCGTGATCTGTTAAAAAATCGAATCACTCGATCGCTTGATACACCAAGGTTTTAATCATGCGACGGTAATACTGACGTGACGCTCCGGGCGTTTGTGCCATCAGCAAACCAATGACTTGTTCTTTAGGATCAATCCAAAAGAAGGTTCCGCCATAACCGCCCCACGCATAGTCACCTTCAGAACCCGGTACGCTCGCCATACCCGGGCCTTGTCTCACCATAAAACCCAAACCAAACGTATAACCTTGCACGCCCATCAGCAGTTCACCCGGCTGCACAGGTGTAGCAACCTTAGGGCCTAAATGATCAGAGGTCATTAGCGCAATCGTCGTGCGCGACAGATATCGTTTGCCATCAAAGCTGCCGCCGTTAAGCATCATCTGACAAAACCGCAAATAGTCATCCGCAGTCGTTGAAATACCTGCGCCACCCGAATCATTCCCCATAGGTTTAGTTACATCGAGAACGAGGTAGTAAGGCTGCCCGGTTAAAGGATCAATGCGAAACGGTTCTGCCAATCGTGAGACCTTTGCAGCCGGCACTAAAAAGCTCGTATCTTTCATGCCCAATGGTTTAAACAACCGTTCTTCGAGCAACGCACCTAAGGTCTGATTTGTGATCGATTCAAGTACACGCCCCAGCAAATCAGTGGATAAGCTGTATTCCCAGGTGGAGCCCGGTTGCCACAGCAAGGGCGCTTTGGATAAAGCATCAATCTGTTGTTGTGGTGTCAGTGTGATCCACTTACCTTGCACTTCAGAAGAAAATAATCCGGCTTCCTGATACGGCCCTTTAATCGCTGTGAAGCGAGTGAATTCTGCGTAGGTAATTCCCGACGTGTGTCGTAGCAGATCATGAATAGTGATTGGTCGTGCAGCGGGTACACGTTCGCTATTACCGTCAGCGGGATTCGACAGCACAGACATTTTCGCCATCGATGGAAAAAACTTAGATACCGGATCATTCAACTGCAAACGACCTTCTTCGACCAGCATCATCGTCAGTACCGACACCATAGGCTTAGTCATCGAGTACGCACGGAAAATGGCATCGCGCGTCATTGGCTTAGCACTTGGCTTATCTTGAAAACCTACTGCATCCGCATAAACAATCTTGCCTTTGCGCGCGACTAAAACTACTGCACCGGGAACACGATTTTCAGTGACTTCGGTTTGCATCAAATCGTGAATTCGCGAAAGCCGTATTGGTGACATACCTTGCGATTGCGGCAACCCAACGGCAAGCTCAGCCGCCGAAACATTAACGCTCAACACCAACAGACCGACGGATATCAACACATGACGAATCAGTGGCGACGAAAAATAGCGCATGGATATCTCCTTAGTATTGAATCAAACGTGGCGACGTAAAATTAGTTACGCCGCCACTCTGTGCAGATTAAGCGATGGATTATGAACGTGACTTCAGCCAGGCCTTGCGAATTCGCAGCGCCGTCAGCGGCTTGTCGCGCATGGCCAAGGCAAATTGAGGAGCCGTGTCCGATTCAAGCGTCAAGTCGAAAGTCATTAATTCATCTCGTCGAAAGGCATGCACTTCTACGACATCACCGACACGATAGCGCTGCAACAAGCCATCCAGATTGCTGCCCGTAACGCGTAAACCATCGATAGCAACGAGCGTATCACCCGCTGACAAACCTGCGTGATGCGCAGCGCCCGTCTCGTGAACACTGGCCAATTTGCACATGCCACCTTCTTGTTGAACACGAACATTCAAAGAGAGTTTATTTGTTTTGCGTTGATCGCTGAGAGTAATTCCCATACTAGCGAAAGCATCAGCGAGCGGTAGATCGCGTGTACCGCGCACGGCTAAATCAAAAACAGATTTCAACTCTAATCCAGTGATCTCGTCAAACAAGGCTTCCAGTTCGTGATCTTCCACACCGATGCCGCCATTGACGGAATAAAAATGCCGACCGTAACGTCGCCATAGCGCACGCATCACATCATCCAGCGAGCGCTTGCCCCGCGTATCACGACGTATAACCAAATCCAACAACAAGGCCACTAACGAACCTTTAGCGTAATAACTAACTATCGCGTTTGGTGCATTTTCATCTTGCCGATAGTATTTAGTCCACGCATCAAAACTTGATTCTGCAACAGTTTGCTTCAATCGCCCACGACTGCGATACACGCCATTGATCGTTTTTTCTAGCAGCTTCAAATACGCTGGCGTATCAATCACGCCAGAGCGCAATAAAATCAAGTCATCGTAATAACTGGTAAAGCCTTCAAACAACCATAGCAGCGTGGTGTAATTTTCTTGATCTAATGCATACGGTGCAAAGGCAGCTG
>CAINAY010000414.1 GCA_903846425.1 uncultured Noviherbaspirillum sp. | reverse complement strand
CGTTACGGCTTCATCCCAATCAAGTACAGGCGCAAAGCAGGCATCAGTACCTTCAAGCAAAGTACACCACTCATCGCGTGATCGCGTGATAAAAATAGCCGCGATCTTTTTTTTCAGAGCAGGCCATTGTGTTTGATCATCTTGCGAATCAAATGCTGAATCAGTGGCGCCAATTTTTTCTCGTAACAACGCATAAAATTTGGGCTCAATCGCACCTACGCTAACGTATTTACCATCGGCGCAGCGGTAATTATCATAGTAATGCGCAGCACCATCCAGAAAATTCGCATGCCGCTCTGTTTTCCACGAACCACCCTCTTTAAAGCCACGAAACATCGCCGTCAGTAAAGCGGTGCCATCGGTCATCGCCGCATCAATCACTTGCCCTTTGCCCGATTTTTGCGCTTCGAGTAAGGCACACACCATCCCAAATGCCAGCATCATTCCGCCGCCACCAAAATCACCGACTAAATTCAATGGGATCGGTGGTGGTGTTTCGGGATCATTTCCCATGGCATGTAATGCACCCGACAAAGCGACATAATTCAAATCGTGACCCGCCGCCTGCGCCAGCGGCCCATACTGTCCCCAGCCTGTCATACGTCCATACACTAAACGCGGGTTGTGTTTACAACAGACTTCGGGCGACAAACCTAAACGCTCCATCACGCCGGGTCGAAATCCTTCAATCAAACCATCAGCTTTCGCAATCAAGGACAGCATGAGATTAACTGCACCCGCTTGTTTTAAATTAATCGCCAGTGAACGACGACCACGAGCCATAACATCAAAACGTGTATCTAATAAATCGAGCGATGGTTTACCATTTTTTGTATGAATGCGAATAACTTCCGCGCCCATATCAGCCAGCATCATGGCGCAAAAAGGACCCGGACCTAATCCAACAAATTCAATCAACCGGTAACCCGCGAGCGGGCCACGATTGTCTGTGCCCTTCACATCACCACGAGCATTCACGCCCTCAGTCACATCATGATTCACAGTCATACACGCTCATATAAAGTAACGACACACGCACCACCTAAACCCAGATTGTGTTGCAATGCTAGTCGTGCACCCTCAACCTGACGGCGCTCAGCGGTGCCGCGTAATTGACTGACTAATTCGGTGCATTGCGCTAATCCTGTAGCGCCCAAGGGATGGCCTTTGGAAAGTAATCCCCCCGAAGGATTGGTCACATAGCGACCACCATAGGTGTTATCGCCATCTTCAATAAATTTTTCTGCACCACCTTCAGGGCACAGTCCCAAACCTTCATAGGTAATCAATTCATTGTGCGCGAAGCAGTCATGCAATTCGATCACGCCTATGTCTTTCGGGCCAACGCCAGCCTCTTCATAGACACGTGTAGCGGCAGCATGTGTCATGTCGTAGCCAACCAGTTGACGCATATCGTTTTCAGCGCCTTTGAATGAGGAACTGGTATCGGTGGTCATGGCTTGCGCACGGATGCGTATGCTGTGATCGAGATTATGTTTTTTGGCAAACGCTTCAGAACACACAATCGCTGCAGCACCACCACACGTGGGTGGACAGGCCATTAAACGTGTCATTACGCCTGGCCACAACACGGGTGAATTCAATACCTCTTCTTCTGTCACGACGGTTTTGAACAAGGCTAAAGGATTATTCGCTGCGTGACGTGAGGCCTTGGCGCGTATCTTGGCAAAGGTCGCGAGCTTAGTTCCATACTGATTCATGTGTGCGAGACCCGCACCACCAAAGTAACGCAGTGCGAGAGGAATGTCGGCGTTCTGAACTAATTCGGCACTGCGCTCATCGAAATACTGAAACGGTGAAGGGCGGTCGTCATACACATTGCCCAATGCACCGGGTTTCATTTGTTCAAAGCCGACGGCTAATGCGCAATCAACTGCACCCGATGCAACCGCCTGACGTGCCAACCACAGCGCGGTCGATCCGGTGGAGCAGTTGTTATTCACATTAATGACAGGCACACCGCTCATACCCACGTCATACACGGCGCGCTGACCAGAGCACGAATCGCCATACACGTAACCGGCATAGACTTGCTGTATTTTGTCGTAATCCAACCCCGCATCAGCTAACGCAGCACGAATCGCACGCGCACCCATCATGGGATACGACTCACTCGCACCCGGCTTAGCAAAAGGGATCATGCCCACACCGACAACACATACGCTCTGACTCATGCCAAACATCCTTTTCAAATTGAAAACACAGAAGATATAAGCTCTAAACCATAAACGATACTGGATTATGTGAGGAGTTTGGTTTGTGAATCCAAAACGGATCACAAAAGCTGGCTAGAACTTGGACACATTTAGTGCGGCAGGTGGGAGGTTTTGACGGCGGAGTTTTGCGAAAAGGAATTATTCGCAGAAGAATGGGAGGCTACGACTTTAGATTAAACAAACGTATGCCCGTTTCATCCAGCACGCGTTGATCCTTTTTGGCTTCGGCAGCGGCATCATTTCGCGCTTCACGCTCGACCATAGCTTCCATCTTGGCTTGCTCGCGGCGAGCCATCGCTAAGGCAACTTGGGTGGCTTCTAAGCCTTTTTGCGCCCCAGACAATTGCACCATGACTCGATGACGCAATCCATTTAAATGATCGATGAATCGACGATAGGCAATGTTATCGCTGATGGAATGGGCTTCTTTTTGAGCGATGCTATAGCGCTCGAGATAATCGACTTTGAGTTTTTCGATGTGAGCCAGACTGGCCTCAAGCTGTGTGACTTTGCTACGCGCAGTCTGCACGGCCCCCTGCGCTTCTTGCGTGGCGGTTTCTGCGCGCTGCTGCAGTACTGTCCAGGTTCTGTTCATGATGGGGAGATAGTATCAGCTCCGGCTAACTTAGCCCCTCAAACTGCCATCAACTCACCGATCATTCGACGAGTTGTCAGGGAGTCCACACCGGCATGCATATCTTGTCTGAGAAAATCTTCTAAGCGATTACGCATCAAAATAGCTAAATCAATATCTGCGTTGGATCCTGCTTCATACGCACCGACGGAAATCAAATCTCTATTCTGCTGATACAGCGACCACAATCGACGCAATCGATTGGCCTGCTTGAGTTCTTCAGGGCTCAGCAAATTTTGCATCACACGCGAAATCGAACCATTTAAATCAATCGCTGGATAATGCGCTGCATCGGCCAAATCACGTGACAACATCACCTGACCATCGAGCGATGCGCGGGCTATATCAACAATAGGATCTTGTGCATCGTCACCTTCGGCTAATACGGTGTAGATGGCAGTAATCGAGCCATAGCCATTACGTCCAACACCGGTACGTTCAATCAAATTCGGCAACAACGCAAAGACGGAAGGCGGATAACCTTTCGAGGTAGGTGGTTCACCAATAGCTAATCCAATTTCACGCTGTGCATGCGCCACACGCGTCAGACTATCCATTAGCATGAGTACGTTTTTTCCTTGGTCACGAAAATATTCCGCAATCACATGCGTTAAATGGGTGGCCTTTAGTCGGCTCACCGGTGACATATTCGCAGGTGCAGCTACCACCACCGATTTAGCGCGACCCTCAGGACCAAGCACTTCGTTAATGAAAGCTTGTACCTCGCGACCACGCTCACCAATCAAACCAATCACTACCACGTCGGCTTTGGTAAAGCGCGTGATCATGCCTAACAAAACACTTTTACCCACGCCCGAACCTGCAACTAAACCAATCCGTTGACCACGGCCTAAAGTCAGCAAACCATTAATTGCTTTAACGCCGACATCAAGCACTTGATTAATCGGGCCACGCTCCATAGGATTAAGTGGCACACCCAATAAGGGAACACGGTCAGGGCAATCGGGCGCTGGCATGCCATCGAGCGGCTGACCAAACGCATCAATCACACGCCCGAGTAATGCTGGCCCTACCTTCGCTTCTGAGGAATGCGTAATCACTCTTACTGTCGCACCGGGGCTTATGCCCACGGGATCGGTAAAAGGCATTAAAAATAAGGTTTGATCGTTAAAGCCCACGACTTCTGCCGAGACGCGATGCTCACCACTGCCTTCGATTTCACACAACGCCCCTAAAGGCGCCATGATGCCGCGCGCTTCCAATGTCATACCAACCAAACGCACCAGTGTGCCCGTGTGAGCGGCAGGTGGCGCTGTGGTTTGATCGATCAAATGATCGACGACATCAGAAAAATGAATCATGAGTGTGTTTCGTCATTACGATCAGCTTGGGCATTGTCGATGTGATCATCTGACAAATCATCTGACAAATCATCGAACATCACATCATCATCGTGATCAGAATCATCGACTTCATCGTTCTCATTGTCGTGCGCATCAAGTGTTGCCGAAGGAGTGACTGAAGCGGCTGTAGCAACTGGAGCAACAGTAGTAGTAGGTTTAGGTGCAACAGTAGGCTTAGCACTCGGTGTCGCCAGCGCAGGACGCCAACTGGATGCTACTGGCTGAGCCAGCGATTTACTTAATCCTTTAACGCGCCTATCAATCAAATCTTCAACCACACTTCCGTCGAGCGATGCACGCACACTGCCACGCG
>CAINAY010000413.1 GCA_903846425.1 uncultured Noviherbaspirillum sp. | reverse complement strand
TGGTGGTGTGGGGAATAGGTCCCGAGTTGGCGCATATTGCGCGTGGTGTTCAGGCAACCGGTTGGCGCGTTCCGCTGTTGGGTAGTTGGACGCTCTCTATGCGAAATTTTATCGATGCCGCTGGTCCTGCGGGTGATGGTGCGCTTATGCCGCAAACCTTCATACAAGATGCAGGCTCAACGACCAAGAACAGTTTTTTACTGGCCTACCATCGCGCCTTTAAATCTGATTTGATTCCTTCTCCTATGAGTGCTGCGCAGGGTTACGATGGAATGCATATATTGGCCCATGCTATTCGTCAGTCAAAAACATTGGATGGCGATGCTATTCGAACGTCATTAGAGAATTTAAATTTCAGATATCAAGGCGTGGTTACTAGTTACGAGCGACCTTTTTCAGCGCAAGATCACGATGCAATCACCACGAACATGATCGTGCTGGGCAAAGTATCGAATGGTCGCGTGGATTATGCGTACAGCGAAGATCAACAACGCAGCGCTATCTTGCGTGTGAAACGAAATTCAAATTGATAGAGTAATTGAAGGAGTGATTGAAAGAGTTATGCGATTGATCCATTAGTAGCATTCTCATAAAACGCAGGGGTTTATTTAATTGAGTCGAAGAGAATAATACGGTCGTGCTTTTCTGGGGTATATTAACGGTCTGCCGCTATCATAGGGCTGAACAACCTATTAAAAATAATCACCGGAGAGACAAGCATGACCGCCACGTACCGAGAGCAAGGCGATATCGCCGTCATCACGCTAAATAACCCACCCGTTAACGGGCTTGGGCATGCGACCCGCACCGGTATCGTGGAAGGTATCGCTAAGGCGGCTGAAAACACCGCCATCAAGGCTGTTGTAATCGTAGGCGAAGGCAGGGGATTTTCAGGTGGCGCCGATATTCGCGAATTCAATACGCCTAAAGCCATGCAAGAACCTTCACTCATGACGGTGATTAGCATTGTCGAAGCAAGTGATAAACCTGTCATCGCCGCCATACACGGTGTGGCTATGGGCGGTGGTCTTGAATTAGCGTTGGGTTGTCATTACCGCGTTGCCGTAGCTGGTGCACAAATCGCGCTGCCAGAGGTGAACATCGGTATTTTGCCAGGAGCGGGTGGCACGCAACGACTGCCACGTATCTTGGGTCTGGAGCCCGCTTTAAACATGATCGTTTCAGGCAAAACGGTGATGTCCGATAAATTAGCCAGCACAAAATTATTTGATCAAATGATCACGGGTGATTTGCTCGAAGGTGCATTAGCGTTTGCTAAAAAAGTTTCAGATGCACGTCCACTGCCTAAGATTCGCGATATAAAAATTAACTATCCCAATGCGGATGGCTATCTTCAGTTCGCACGGAATACCGTGCGTGTTGTGGCCGGTCCCTTTCCAGCGCCGCTGAAATGTGTTGATGCTGTCGCCGCGTCCGTCAAAATGAAATTTGATGATGGCCTTAATCTCGAGCGCAATCTATTTCTTGAGTTGGTTCAGACCACAGAATCGAAAGCTTTACGGCATGCGTTTTTTGGTGAGCGTACTGCGTCAAAAGTCCCTGATGTTCCCTCCGATACGCCGCTTAGAACGATTAAGTCAGCGGCAGTGATTGGAGCCGGTACCATGGGTGGTGGTATCGCCATGAATTTTGCTAATGCTGGCATCCCCGTCAAAATGCTTGAAATGAAGCAGGAAGCCTTAGACAAGGGCTTAGCGACAATCCGTAAAAATTACGAAAACACCTTTAAGAAAGGTCGTTTGACGCAAGAGCAATTTGATAAGCGCGTGTCCTTGATTACCGGCACATTGGCGTATGAAGAGTTAGCTCAAGCAGATATTGTGGTTGAAGCCGTGTTTGAAGATATGGGTGTAAAGGAAACCGTATTCAAGAAATTGGATGAGGTAATGAAGCAGGGCGCTATTCTCGCTTCAAATACGTCGACCTTGGATGTCGACAAAATTGCTGCCTTCACCAAGCGTCCACAGGACGTGATTGGTACGCACTTTTTCAGCCCCGCCAATGTCATGAAGTTGCTTGAAATCGTGCGCGGCGCAAAGACCGGTAAAGATGTACTCGCGACCACGCTAGCGTTATCCAAGACTATTAAAAAAACCGGCGTTGTTTCTGGTGTCTGTGATGGATTCATTGGCAATCGTATGGTTGAGCAATACATACGACAAGCCGGTTTTCTGCTTGAAGAAGGCTGTCTGCCAGAGCAGGTCGATAAAGCCGTAGAGAAATTTGGCTTTGCTATGGGCCCATTCCGCATGAGTGATTTGGCGGGTAACGATATTGGCTGGTACATACGCAAACGTCGCTATGTAGAAAAACCAGAGGTTACCTATTCAAAAGTTGCGGATCTGTTGTGTGAAAAAGGGCGCTTTGGTCAAAAAACTTCAGCGGGTTGGTATGACTACAAAGCGGGAGATCGCAAAGCCTACGCCTCGACTGAAGTCAACAACATGATCATTGATCATTCCAAAGCCATGGGAATTGAGCGTCGCAAAGTCAGCGATAAAGAAATCGTCGAACGTCTGGTGTATGCGCTGGTGAATGAAGGTGCCTTGATATTGGAAGAGGGCATTGCAATGCGTGCCTCGGATATCGATATGGTGTACCTGACGGGTTATGGCTTCCCATTATTCCGTGGTGGCCCGATGTTCTACGCCGACACAGTTGGCCTTTCTAACGTAGTAATGGCCATTCATTCATATGCCAAAGGTCGCCATCCTGAAGCATGGACTCCCGCGCCTTTGCTGACTAAATTAGCGCACGAAGGTAAAACATTTAGCTAATTCCCCCCGTTATTTCAGAAACCTCAGGTTTGCGAGCGCGATCAATTAATCAACGTTCGCTTGCCTGATTTGTCACCCGCGCTTTTTTGACAGAGGCGCCTTCATGAGTCGTTGTTTTTCAACAAATTTTCAGTGTTGCGAATTGGCAGCGAAAATTGATAAAAAACGGTACGGCTGCCCTAAATTTAAAATCCCACGACCAAGAAGTTCTTCCTTTTTTAAAAATTCTTGCAGCAAAGCTACTGAATAAAACCATTCCCAAATAACATGCACTAAATTAGCAATAAGCATTTCTTCATTGCCTACAATTCATTTCCCTTTAAATTCTCGAGAGGAATGAAGATGAAAATGAATAGTGTAGTAAAACTTTGTGCTTTAACCGCTGCGATCTGTGCAGCGAATGTGAGTTACGCAGCAGGTGCTCAAACGGCCACTGTAACGATTCACGCGACAGTCGCTCCTACCTGCAGTATTTCGGCAACTTCACTCGAATTCAATAACTACGATCCGACTAGTACAACAGATAAATTAGGTACTGGCACCGTTACCTTGACCTGCGTGAAAGGTAGTCAGCCAACGATTTCCCTGACAGCAGGTTTGAATC
>CAINAY010000412.1 GCA_903846425.1 uncultured Noviherbaspirillum sp. | reverse complement strand
CTAGATCGCTTAAAGGATCCTGATTCGGGTATCGATATCGCTTTTGTTCAAAGTGGCTCCACGGACCTAGTGCAGGCAGAAAAAATTGGCCTGATTTCGCTGGGGAGTTTGTTTGTTGAGCCGGTGTGGCTATTTTACCGAGCCGATGAAAAGCTTGATCATCTGCGGCAATTTCGCCAATTAAAAATTAATGTAGGGCCTACTGGCACCGGTGTTCCTCAGTTATTCGGAAAGCTGTTAGTGGCTAATGGCGTTAATCCATCTCATCTTGCGTTGAGCGACATGGAGAATACCGCCGCCACAGTGGCTTTGTTGTCTGGAAAAATTGATGGCATGGTGTTTAGTTCGGCTCCTGAGGGTTTGCTAATTCAGATGTTGTTACAAACTCCGGGGATACGATTATTTAGTTTTTCACAGGCCGAGGCGTATTCGCGCCGCTTCCCATTTCTTTCGAGCGTGACGCTTCCCAGAGGCATTATTAATTTGGGTCGTAATCAACCAGCGCGGGATATTCAGCTAATTGCACCCACTGCCACCTTGGTAGCGCGCGAAAATTTGCATCCTGCACTCATCGAATTGTTTGTTCAAGCGGCGGCCGAGATTCATGGGGCACCAGGTTGGTTTCAACGACGCGGTGATTTTCCGAATGCATTTTTCACTGAAATTCCTTTGGCACCCTCTGCAGAAAAATTTTTCAAGAATGGCCCGCCGCTATTGAATCGATATTTGCCCTTTTGGTTGGCGAATTTCTTTGATCGTATGTGGCTGGTGATGGTCGCCCTGGGAGCGCTGTTGCTACCCTTGTCCCGCGTGGTGCCGCCGTTGTATGTGTGGAAGGTGCGATCACGCATCTATCGTTGGTACGGTCAATTGCGTAGTGTTGAAGTCGCCGTTGAAGAAGCTAGTGATGCGGATAAGCGTGATGTCTGCATTCATCAACTGCTGCGGTTGAACGAGATCGAGCAGCATGTCAATCAGCTGACCATACCGTTATCCTTCGCAGAAGAGTTGTACGAGCTGCGCAGCCATATTAATTTTGTGCGCAAACGAATTCTTTGGTTGCAGCAGGGCGCTGAGCAGAGCGCAGCAGCAAAAGCTTTATAAGCAACAAGCTTTAAAAGCCGGGTCTAGAAATCATTCGGGCTGAGCTGAGCGTTTAGGGCTTGGCGCACCATGTCCGAGATAAGACATAATATTGCACCATAATAATGCAATTATTCAATAAAGCACCAAAATAGTGCAATTAATATTTCCCAATTGAATGTGAATTCGGGCGCGAGAAATTATTAAATTCTCTCAAGCCGTTGCTTAATTAGGGGAAATTTGGCCCGCCTGTTTTGGTTCAGACTTGGGCTTCTCAGCCTTGTTAATGGCATGGAACCTGCTATCATCCCGCCTCGAGTTCCGGTCGAAAAGACGATTCC
The DNA here is from genome assembly GCA_903846425.1 of uncultured Noviherbaspirillum sp. Lineage (GTDB taxonomy): Bacteria > Pseudomonadota > Gammaproteobacteria > Burkholderiales > Burkholderiaceae_D > Pernthalerella > Pernthalerella communis. Next base: position 2,659 of record CAINAY010000412.1, on the reverse strand, counting down.
CATCGATTAGATTTCAAGTTGGCAATTGTTGGGCCTATGTTTTTCATTACCCCAGTTTTAGGAAATATTTTTAGGAGATTCGCATGTCAAAGACGGCTGCAGATGTATTGAAGATGGTGAAAGAGAACGAAGTCAAGTTTGTTGATTTTCGTTTTACGGACACCAAAGGTAAAGAGCAGCACGTCAGCGTGCCGGTATCGCATTTCGACATGGACAAGTTCGAGACTGGTCATGCATTTGACGGTTCGTCTATCGCTGGCTGGAAAGGTATTGAAGCTTCAGACATGTTGCTAATGCCTGATCCTAATACTGCTTCGCTCGATCCGTTCATGGAAGAGACCACCATGTTCTTGCAATGCGACGTTATCGAGCCAAGTGATGGCAAAGGTTACGATCGCGATCCACGTTCCATCGCAAAGCGCGCTGAGGCGTACCTGAAATCTTCCGGTATTGGTGATACAGCGTACTTTGGCCCTGAGCCAGAATTCTTTATTTTTGACAGCGTCCGTTGGGGCGTTGATATGTCGGGTTGCTTCGTCAAGATTGATTCCGAAGAGGCCTCATGGAGCACCGGTATGAAAATCGAAGGCGGCAACAGCGGCCATCGTCCAACGGTGAAGGGCGGTTACTTCCCAGTGCCACCCGTCGACAGCTTCCAAGACATGCGTTCGGAAATGTGTCTGATTCTCGAATCGCTCGGTATCCCCGTTGAAGTTCATCACCACGAAGTGGCGGGCGCTGGTCAAAACGAAATTGGTACTAAGTTCTCAACGCTGGTACAACGCGCTGACTGGACTCAGGTTCTGAAGTATGTCGTATGGAATGTTGCACATACCTACGGCAAAACAGCGACCTTCATGCCTAAGCCTATCGTGGGTGATAACGGTTCCGGTATGCACGTTCACCAGTCGGTTTGGAAAGACGGCAAAAACTTATTCGCAGGCGACGGCTATGCTGGTTTGTCTGATTTTGCGCTGTACTACATCGGCGGCATCATCAAGCATGCTCGTGCATTGAATGCGATCACTAACCCAGGTACCAACTCCTACAAACGTTTGGTTCCAGGCTTTGAAGCTCCAGTGAAACTGGCTTATTCGTCACGTAATCGTTCAGCATCGATTCGTATTCCGCACGTACCGAATCCTAAAGGTCGTCGTATCGAAACGCGTTTCCCAGATCCTTTAGCCAATCCTTACCTGTGCTTCTCAGCATTGCTGATGGCAGGTCTGGACGGCGTTCAGAACAAGATTCACCCAGGTGAGGCAGCATCGAAAGATCTGTACCACTTGCCGCCTGAAGAAGACGCAAAAATCCCAACCGTTTGTTCGTCGCTTGATCAAGCGCTCGAGTATCTGGACAAGGATCGCGAGTTCTTAACGCGTGGTGGTGTGTTTAGCGACACGATGCTGGATGCCTACATTGAGTTGAAGATGCAGGAAGTCACTCGTTTCCGCATGACGACTCACCCTGTTGAGTTCGATATGTACTACTCGCTGTAAATCGAACTAGGTATGCGGTAATCGAAAGGGTGGCCAAGCCACCCTTTTTTTCGTTAAAATGTTGTATATTTGACAAATAAACAGACTGACTTTCTGCTATAAAAACATCACTTACTTTCCGTGACCATTTCTTGGTGCTGCCTATGAAAAGCTCGATTGTTTTTGCCCTGGTCCTCGCCGCGACCATTGCCTCACCAGCCTTAGCGCAGGGGGTTTATCTCTGTACTCAGCCAAATGGCACGCGCGAATATCGCAATACGGGCGATACCCGTGGTTGCCGCAAGCTAGAGTTGGAGGCGATTTCTACGATTCCTTCAACGTCGTCAAGCTCGTCACAGGCGAAGCTTGATGCTTCCGGTTCTGCTTTTCCAAAAATAGACTCACAGGTACAAAAACGCCGTGACCAAGACAGGATGCAGATCTTGCTCGATGAAGTCAGGACAGAAGAGGGCAAACTGGCTGAATTGAAGAAAGAATTTCAAAACGGTGAGCCCGAGCGCCAAGGTGGTGAGCGTAACTACGCCAAGTATCAGGAACGGGTGGCAATGATGAAAGAAGAGATGCAAAGGGCAGAGAAAAACATTGAGGCACTCAGGCGGGAGATCAGTCAATTAAAATAGCCTCCAAGCACTTTTGCCATACTTCGGGCCGCGCTGTGCGGCCCTTGTCTTTTGGATGACCGTGGATATTCTCTCGACCTCGCTGGGTGGGCTGGACCTGCTAGCTTCTGCTGTACTGGTATTGGATCAGCAGGGGCGAATTACCTATGCCAACGCAGCTTCTGAAAGCTTGTTGGAAAATTCCTTCAAGGTACTCAACCAGCAGCGACTTTCCGATCTGTTTTTGAACGGTGAGAAGTTGGCGCTTATTTTTGAGCAGGCGCGTAAGCATCAATTTGACGAAAAACGTGAAGATCTTATTCTTGAGCGTTTGGGTCGGCCACCGCTGCAGGTCAATCTCATCATCACCGTTCTAGATGATGTTAATAATCCGGTCTTGATTGAGCTGCGCGAAAACGTTCAGCAGATGAAGCTGGATAGAGAAGAGAGACTTCTCGATCAAACGCAGGCGAATAAAGAGTTGTTTCGCAATCTTGCGCATGAAATTAAAAATCCACTTGGCGGTATTCGTGGTGCTGCACAACTATTAGAGCTTGAGCT
>CAINAY010000411.1 GCA_903846425.1 uncultured Noviherbaspirillum sp. | reverse complement strand
GCCGCGAGTTCAAATACCGCCTCATCATCACTATCGCCAAGTAATTTGACGATTTCCTGTATCGCTTTGCGCGGGAGGATCAGATCGAGCGGCGCTGCTTCTTCTTCGAGCTGCATGGTTGCATAGGCCAAGCGATGCCCATCGGTAGCAACTGCTTTCATGGTTTTACCATCGAGCACCAGCAACATACCGTTCAAATAATAGCGAATGTCTTGTTGAGCCATCGCGTACTGAACGAGCAGGAGCAGGGAGCGCAATGCTTTTTGTGAGACCTTTATTTTTGCAGCAACGCCTGGCGCAGCGGCCAACTTCGGAAAATCTTCAGCGGGCAGCGTCTGCAGCGTGAAACGGCTCTTACCTGATTTGGCAATGATCCGGTTATTTTGCGTTTCGAGGGCAACTTCGGCATTGTCAGGCAATGCACGCAGAATATCCTGCAGCTTGCGAGCCGATACTGTCACCGCATAATTTTCTGCGCTTTGCTGGGGTGCGCTAAAGCTGGTCGACACCTGTATTTCAAGATCTGTTGCGAGAAATAACAAGGCGTCCCCGCGGCGTTCGAAAAGAACGTTCGACAGAATGGGTAGGGTATGCCGCTTTTCGACAATCCCGGAGACTGCCTGCAACGGTTTCAGCAAGTCATCACGCTTGGTTTGTACGAGTTTCATACTTTAAATTCCTAGTAGTAATAATAACTGTCACGGTTATTGTGGATAGCGCTGCAAGCCATTAACGATACAGACTTTTATTACATTTTTTTTGCAAATAAAACTTCAACATACCTGTGGGTAATTTGTGCACGAATTTTCGAAATTGCGGTTTTGAGCACCTACACACAATTTATCCACTGGATATCAACTCCTCAGAACCTTGAGTAAAGAATCAAAGTCACGCGTGATGTCGAGATCGGTTGATTTCAGCGCGGCTACTTTTCTGCAAGCGTGCAAAACCGTCGTATGGTCCCTTCCGCCAAAAGCCTCACCGATGTCCGGGAGGCTTAAATGGGTGAGCTCTTTGGCTAGAGCCATTGCTATTTGGCGGGGGCGCGCCACGTTGCGGGTGCGTTTCTTTGAATACATCTCAGAGACTTTGATCTTGTAATAGTCGGCGACAGTTTTCTGAATGTTATCAATGGATACCTGTCTGCTTTGCAGCGCAAGCAAATCCTTTAGTGCTTCACGACAAACCTCGATGGTGATGGGTAGTCCGGAGAACCGTGAATACGCCAGAATGCGTTTTAAGGCGCCTTCTAATTCTCGTACGTTGGTTTGGCTATGACTGGCGATGAAAAAAGCAACGCCTTCGTCGAGGTGCACGTTTTCAGTTTCGGCTTTACGCAAAAGAATGGCGACGCGCATTTCCAGTTCGGGCGGTTCTACTGCAACCGTCAAGCCCCAACCGAAGCGCGATATCAGACGGTTTTCCATACCCGCGATCTCCCGCGGATACGTGTCACAGGTGATCACGACCTGTTTGCGTGATTCCAGCAGGGCATTGAAGGCATAGAAAAACTCTTCTTGAGTTCGGCTTTTGCCGCTGAAAAACTGGATGTCATCGATTAATAGTAAATCAAGCGAATGGTAGTAGCGCTTGAAGTC
>CAINAY010000410.1 GCA_903846425.1 uncultured Noviherbaspirillum sp. | reverse complement strand
TGAAAGCTGCAGATGCCCCATATCGGCGGCAGTTTTCTGCGTCAGACCCAGAGTAATCATTTCATCACCGGTCCAGACTGTGCCGTCAACCAAAACACAATCCGCTTTTTTCATCGCTTCAAGTACGTGCGGTTCAATCTCACCCAAACCTGGTGCATAGAACAAGGTTTTACCGGTCTCGGTATTTTCAATCAGCAAACCATTGTTATCGCCCGGTTGCGGATTAGCGCGATGCGGCGAATATGGCGGTGCTTTGCTTTTTAATGGCATGGGATGAAAACGAATGCCTGCTACTGCAGGCACTTCGATCGCATCAAAACGCGTTTTATCAGCCGACAAGCCTTTTATCTCGTGGTGCTCGACACCGCAGTAATGCGAAAGTACTTTCGCTAAAGGCAGGCCATGGTTCAGATCATCCCAAACAGAATCTGTGCAGTACAGATTCAATTTTTTCTTCCCTTCGCGCAGCATAAGTAAGCCGGTGATGTGATCAATTTGTGCATCCATCACCATCACTGCAGCGATACCCGAATCGCGAATGGCTCGCGCTGGTTGCAGTGCCGGATTGGAGCGCAGTTGATAAAGAATGTCTGGCGAGGCATTGATCAACACCCAGTCAGTACCGTTAGCAGACACAGCAATCGATGACTGAGTACGTGATTTCGCATTAATTGTGCCGTTACGCACACCCGCACAATTGGCGCAATTGCAATTCCATTGCGGGAAACCGCCGCCCGCCGCAGAACCAAGGACAAGAATTTTCATGATTTTCAGGAGGTTTAAATAAAAACTTACTTACTCTTTACTGCAAAAACTCAGTATGAAGCAGGAGGGAAAATCGCCCCATCAACGAGCTCAAAGGAATCGTTTAGTGCCGTAATGGCGGCTATGAATATACGGATGGAAGGCGTTGCAGGCATAATTGTCTCCTCTTGCTCGCTCTGAAAACGGTGAATTTCCGTCATTCAGCACTGTTTTTTAAGAGTTCAGGACGCTGTGGCGACTGAGCTCATATGTTTTTAATTGAAGCCATTCTAGCCTGAACACTGCACAAAGAATCTATGCCGCCCAGCGCCTTCGACCAGCAACATCTCTCTACCGGTAATGGCCACAGCCTCTACCTAGCGCAGTTTGGCAAACCCAACGCACCCGCGGCGGTGGTACTGCATGGCGGCCCGGGTAGCGGTACGCAACCGACGGTGCTTGACTGGTTCGATCTCGATCATCAACGCGTGGTGCTATTTGATCAACGCGGTGCGGGACAATCAACACCACACGGCGACATCACGCATAACGATAGCCATCAACTGGTGGCTGATATTGAATTAATCCGCACTCATCTGGGTATTGATAAGTGGATGGTGGTCGGTGGCTCGTGGGGAGCGACCCTCGCGTTGTTATACGCAGGTGCACATGCCTCGCGCGTGAATTCGCTTATATTGCGCGGTAGTTTTTTAACTAGTCCGCGCGAGATGACCTGGTTTTTTCAATCGCTATGCGCCATGGTGCCGCAAGCATGGGCTGATCTTACGCAGGGCTGGACAGACAACGAGCAAAGCAATGTATTGGCAACGCTGTCGCACAAATTACTCCACGGATCACAGCAAAGTGCCGAAGATGCCGCAGCACGTTGGAGTCGTTATGAAGACGCGGTCATGCAAGCGATGTCCGGCAAACTTTCTTCCAAGCCTAAAGATAACGATTCATCACCCGTGCACACCCGCACGCTGGCCAAGTACCGATTACAAGCTCACTACTTGTCGAATGGCTGTTTTACTAGTGAGGCCGAATTACTCACCTTAGCTAAAACACTGAGCAGCATTCCTACTGTGCTAATCCATGGAACCCATGATTTGATCTGCCCACCAGAAAATGCTCTGCGACTAGCCAAAGAAATGCCGCATGCCGAGCTGCGCTGGGTAGAGCGCGGTGGACACACTCCGGCCGATCCAGCGATTGCGAATGCTTTAAAACAAGCGATTAGTGAATTGCGACAAAGACCATAAGCATCAAGCTGTAGCCATTTCACT
>CAINAY010000409.1 GCA_903846425.1 uncultured Noviherbaspirillum sp. | reverse complement strand
TAGTAGTGCTGCATGCGATTTGGATTTTCGCCATAACGTCCATCTTTAGGGCGACGGGACGGCTGCACATACGCGGCACGCCAGGGTTCAGGTCCAATAGCTCGCAAAAAAGTAGCGGTGTGCGAGGTGCCAGCGCCGACTTCCATATCGTAGGGTTGCAGTAGCGCGCAGCCTTGTGCATCCCAGTAGTCCTGGAGTTTGAGAATAATTTGCTGGAAACTTGGTTTGGTAGTCATGAGAAACGAGTGTTGATGACAGTCCATCGCTTTTAAGCGAAGTGCCGATCATTGTTGCGGGAGATGAGTTTCCCAGATTGTTAAAAAACCCCGAGATTTTATCCGCTTTTCCGCGCTTGACGGCCGATAAACCAGAGCCCAAGCAAGAGTAGCGAGGCTAGTCCGACCACAGGCAGATTACCCAGACGTATATACGGTGTCATTCCCTTCATACCTTGCACATCGGCTACCAGGGTGGCGCGAGTCCAGGGTGGTAGCTGGGATAGCACTTGCCCCTGACTATTGATGACAGCGGTCGCCCCGGTATTAGTGGCGCGCAGCATGGGGCGTCCGGTTTCCAAAGTGCGCATTTGCGATATCTGCAGATGCTGCGGTAGCGCGATGCTGTCACCAAACCATGCAATATTCGAAACATTTAATAGTAGGGTAGGTTCCGGACTACCCCTATCGATCGCGTCGGCAATTTGCGCAGCGATTTCTTCACCAAACAAATCTTCGTAGCAGATATTTGGCAAGACCCACTGATCACGCACATTAATCGGTGCTTGGTATAAATCGCCGCGTCCAAAATCACCCAAGGGTATGTGCATCATGTCGACAAACCAGCGCGCACCGGGCGGTATGAATTCACCAAAGGGTACTAAGTGATGTTTGTCGTAGCGATACGGCGTTACTTGTGCAAAGGAATAGCCGATCAGACTGTTGAGATATATTCCGGGGCTGGGTGACCACGGAATGCCAACCAGCAGCGTGCTGTTGTTTTGTCGCGCAAAATGCGCGAGATTTTCAAGATAATTTTCGGGCAGCTGAGTGGATAACAAAGGCACAGCAGTTTCGGGCGTTGCGATCAAATCAGCAGATGCTTCAGTGATCATGTCGTGGTAGAGCGCCAGCGATTGCACAATATGTTCTTGATTAAATTTCATCTGCTGCGGAACATTTCCTTGCAAGAGACGAACGCGTATCAATGATCCATTTGCTTCGGTCCAGTGGATGCTCTTCAGCGCACTACCCATGCTGATTAAAACAATGATCAAAGCAACCGCTACGCGATTGAAATAACTCGTTTGAAACATCCAAGCGATGCAACCGGCAATGATCGTGCAAATCCATCCGATACCATATACGCCCACCACAGCGGCATAACCTGAGAGAGGACTAGCTGTGTGCGCATAGCCGGTGGCTAACCAAGAGAAGCCAGTAAAAATCCAATTACGGGTCCAGTCAGCCAGCATCCAGCAAGCGGGTGCAATAGCTAATGCAGCGACTCCTGCATGCTTTATGCGCAAAGCAATGCGTGCACCGACCCAAAGAGTGAAGCCATACAATAATCCCAAACTGCATGAAAGCAGTATGATGGCGATGACGGCCAACCATGCGGGTAAGCCACCATAGGTATGCAGGCTAATCACTAACCAATACGTGCCCGCCATGAGTAATGCGCTTGAGAACACCCAACCCAGCACGAATGCATCGCGAGGACGAGGCACGCGAATAAAAAAATAAATCAGCAGCGCGAGCGTGGCGATTTGTACAGGCCACCAACCAAAGGGGGCAAATGAGAAAACAGACACTGCTCCCGCAATGAAGCAAGACAGCAATGTGTTACGGGATAGGGGCTGATGCTCAAGCTCAGGCGAGCTGAGAGGATGTACGGTATCAGCTGAGGATAAGAACATCAGAGTCAAGGCGCGATGTGATTCGCACCGGCATCAGCTGGTTTCTATTTTCGGACGCTGCGGTAATTTTTCTACCAGCAGCACATGCACTTGTCGTGCATCGGAACGTAATACTTCAAAGCGCAGATGATTGATTTCGAACTCTTCACCTTTGCGTGGCATGCGTCCTAAGTGATTGGCTACCAAACCACCGATGGTGTCGACATCTTCGCTGGTAAGTTGCGTGCCTAAGATGTCATTGAACTGCTCAAGTTCAGTCAGTGCACGCACACGCCAGCGTGGACCGAAGTCACCTTCTTTAACTGCAAGGATATTGTCTTCGGCTTCATCGAAATCATATTCATCTTCAATGTCACCAACGATTTGTTCGAGCACATCTTCAATAGTAATCAAGCCCGCGATACCGCCATATTCATCGACGACCATAGCGATGTGATTTCGGTTAGCGCGGAAATCGCGCAGCAACACATTCAATGGTTTTGATTCGGGGATAAAAACAGAAGGGCGCAACATATCGCGTACATCGAAATCTTCTTGCGCGTAATAACGTAATAAATCTTTAGCTAGCAAGATGCCGACCACTTTGTCTCGATCGCCTTCTACCGCAGGAAAGCGGGAATGCGCCGTGCTCAGCACCATGGGTATCCATTCTTCTATCGGGCGCGCGATATCGACGACGTCCATTTGAGAACGCGGAATCATAATGTCGCGGGCGCACAGATCAGATACCTGAAATACGCCCTCGATCATCGATAGGGCATCCGCGTCGATCAAATTGCGCTCGTGCGCATCATGCAAAATTTCGAGAAGTTCGCTGCGATTCTCAGGTTCGGGAGAAATCAGCGCTGTTAAGCGCTCGAACAGGGAACGATGGGGCTTGTGTGGGGTAGCCGTTGAGCTACCCGGGGGATATTCTTGCATATGGCGAATTGCCAGAGTCTAGGAATGCATAGGATACCGGAAAAAATTCCGTACTCAGAGAAATCAACTAAAATTTTTATCAAATTGAAAATAAATAGGGTAAATTTATAATACACATTCTTTCGTCCAGTCAATCTTGGACTGACTTGTTAGTCAGTTTGGTATGGATCCGGGATACCGAGCTTGGCTAGTATTTCTGTTTCAAAATTTTCCATTTCCCCTGCTTCTTCATCGGACTCATGATCGTAGCCTTGTGCGTGCAGAACACCATGCACGATCAAGTGCGCTACGTGATGCTCTATTGAACGATGCTGCTCTTTAGCTTCGCGCAGCACGACATCGGCGCAGAGAACAATGTCCGCGCGCACTATGTCATCGGCGTCATCGGTCGACTCGTTATAAGAAAACGTGAGTACGTTGGTGGCGTAGTCTTTACCACGGTAGTCATGATTGAGTAGCTGGCCCTCTTGCTCATTCACGAAGCGAATAGTGAATTCGGCGGGAGCGAGTTGAGCTGCTTTCACCCAGCGCCGAATATGCGGTCGAGTGATAGTGTCTGACAGACGCTCATCTGCAAACTGTACTGACAGCGAGAGTTTATTTTTTCCGCTCATCTGATTTGATAGTGGCGGTACTTGCCGCATCATAGGCATCAACAATTCGCCCTACCAAGGGATGGCGCACAACATCGGCGCTGGTAAAGCGAGTAAAAGCGATTCCACGTACCGAAGACAGTACATCGATGGCATCTACCAATCCACTTTTTTGCCCGCGTTGCAAATCAATCTGAGTGATATCGCCTGTCACCACCGCTTTACTGCCAAAGCCTATACGCGTTAAAAACATTTTCATTTGCTCAGGCGTGGTGTTTTGCGCTTCATCCAAAATGATGAAGGCATGATTTAGAGTGCGGCCACGCATGTAAGCAAGCGGTGCGATTTCGATGGCCTGCTTTTCAAACATTTTTTGGGTGCGATCAAAACCCATTAAATCGTATAAAGCGTCATACAGCGGGCGTAAATAAGGATCGACCTTTTGTGCCAAATCGCCTGGCAAAAACCCTAAGCGTTCACCTGCTTCTACCGCTGGGCGAGTCAAGACTATGCGTCGAACGGCATCGCGCTCCAACGCATCGACTGCACACGCTACGGCAAGATAGGTTTTACCTGTACCTGCAGGGCCGACGCCAAAAGTAACGTCATGCTCCATGATCGATCGTAGATACTGGCTCTGATGAGGAGTGCGCCCCCGCAAATCAGTTTTGCGAGTTTTTAATACCGGGCTATCGGTAGAGCTATCCGCTGATGCATCGGCTACTGCATTTGTTTTAGTCGACGATATGACTGGTTTTGGAGCGGAGGCGGCTTTTTGTTCTACCAGTGCCAGCTGAACTTCTTCAATCGAAATAGCTTGGTCCGCTTTAGCGTAAAATTTTTCTAGCATAGCGACCGCAATTGCTGCGTTATCTCCATCAGCAATAAATTTTTCACCACGTCTAAATAACGTTACATCCAGTGCGGCTGCAATTTGCCGTAGATTTTCATCGAGCGGACCACAAAGGTGAGCTAGCTTTGTGTTATCCAGCGGAGAGGGTGTGAAATTTTGTGTGGGGTTGGTCTTTTTCATTGTTTGACCATCACTTCACCGCGCAGAGAAAAAGGGTGGCTGGTTGTGATGAGAATATCAATGAACTGACCAATCAAACGATCGGCTTGCGGTCCGCCTTCAAAATTCACGACGCGATTATTTTCACTGCGGCCTTGCAGCTCTTCTGCACTACGCTTAGATGGACCTTCAACTAAAACACGCTGAACACTACCCACCATGGCATCAGAAAAGCGACGCGTGTTATCCGCAATAACTTTTTGTAAGCGTTGAAGGCGAGCTAGTTTAATCTCGTGAGGTGTGTCATCGCTTAGGTTGGCCGCGGGTGTGCCGGGACGCGGACTAAAAATAAACGAAAAACTATTGTCGTAGCCCACATCATCAACTAGCTTCATCAACGCTTCAAAATCTGCATCCGTTTCGCCGGGGAAGCCCACGATAAAATCGGAGGAAATTGTGACATCAGGCCGCACTTCACGTAGTCGCCGAATGATAGATTTGTATTCAAGCACGGTATAACCACGCTTCATGGCAGCGAGAATTTTATCTGAGCCGTGTTGCGCAGGCAGATATAAATGGCTAACGAGTTTCGGTACGCGCGCGTAAACATCAATTAATCGTTGTGTGAATTCTTTGGGATGGCTAGTGACATAGCGAATCCGCTCGATGCCTTTAAGCTCAGCAATATATTCGATTAAAAGAGCAAAATCAGCGATATCACCATCAGCCATTACGCCGCGATAGGCATTAACGTTTTGGCCTAACAAGGTAATTTCTTTGACACCCTGATCAACGAGATGGTTTATTTCCTTAAGCACATCATCAAATCGACGTGAGACTTCTTCGCCGCGAGTGTAAGGAACAACGCAATAGCTGCAGTATTTACTGCAGCCTTCCATAATCGACACAAAGGCGCTCGCGCCTTCAACGCGCGCCGGAGGCAGATGATCGAATTTTTCAATTTCAGGAAAACTAATATCGATTTGCGCTTTGCCACTAGTACGACGTGCTTCTAATAAATCGGGCAGGCGATGTAGCGTCTGCGGGCCAAATACCACATCCACATACGGAGCGCGGCGGATGATGGCGGCCCCTTCTTGCGATGCTACACAGCCGCCCACACCTATCACCAGCTTAGGATTTTTTAGTTTGAGTTCGCGCGCTCGGCCTAAATCAGAAAATACTTTTTCTTGCGCCTTT
>CAINAY010000408.1 GCA_903846425.1 uncultured Noviherbaspirillum sp. | reverse complement strand
CTCACGGGGGGCCCACCAAAACAAGCAGCAAGAAAAAGGGGTTACGTGTAAACGTAACCCCTTTTTTCATCTTTAAAATTGCTGACTATCAATATCACTATTAATTGCGTTCTGGCAGAGAAGTTACTTGTGGACAGACTAAACTATCTGCCCTAAGAAATCAAAAGCCGAACATGACGGACTAATTGATCCTAGCAATTTGGCCCAAAATATTTTTCTGTGTAGATGTTAATAAACGCGAGGATTCGTCTGTGCATTCAGTGATAGAGCATCAATCGGAATTTTCTGCCCACAGCAATGATCCTAACAAGGCCTATTGGAGTAATTTTTATTCGAATAGCAAAGAGCTTCCATTTGAGCCAAGTGGTTTTTCTTTGTACGCTTTGCATTTTTTACGAAGCCGTCTCGAAAAAAAATCGAAATTTCATATCCTTGATTTAGGCTGCGGAAATGGAAGAGACTCATATTTTTTTTCTTCTAACGGCTACAAAGTCACAGGCATAGATCCATCTTCACAGATAGAAACAGATAAATTTCAGTTCATACAAAAAAATGTTTTTGAGATCGAATTAAAAGGGTTTGATGTTTACTATCTTAGATTCGTAGTTCATGCACTTCTGGAATCAGATTGTGATCAACTTTTCGCAAATTTATCTCATCTGCCGCCAGATTCTTTAATTATGTTTGAGACTAGATCGACGACAAATATTACTAACGAAGAAAAATCAGAAACATTTTTTAGGTCACCGATTGGCGATGAACATTTTAGAATGCTTTATTCTAAAGACTACATGGATAGGAAAGTATCTGAGAGGTTCACCATTTTGAAATCGTCTGAAAGTGCGGATGTCGCCGTGTTCAAATCCGAAAATCCATTTTGCCTACGATATATTATCCAGCCGAAGTGTTAGATTAGTAATGAAAAAACCGACTGTTCTCAGGTTAGACAACCGGGCTAATCTTGTTCTGATTTCAAAGTTGCTTGAAGATATAGATCATTTTGTTTTTTTTGGTACTTTGCTCGGACTAACAAGAGAACTAGATATCATTGAAGGTGACGATGATATTGATATTCTGGTTCCTCTTGAGAAGAGAGACTTGATTATTCAAAAAATAAGTGGCGTTGATTTATTCAAAATAAATTATGATAAACAATGCAATAAATTCAATTATTTCCTTCAGGTTGATAGTTCAATCAATGGTCGTGGCTCTTTGGTAGATTTTTATTTTTATGAAAATAAGCCTGATGACGATTTCATAGTTGATCGTTGGAATTTTTTAGGTAAATGTAAAAATACAAAATTTGGCATACATATACCTAAAGAACTTATTTTCCCATTAGTGCAGGAAGAATTTTTTAATCAAAAAGTTAAGCTGCCAGCATGCAAAGAATTACTTTGTGAATGGCTTTATGGGAAGAGTTGGCGAACACCACGATTGAAAAATGTTAGTTACATAATCCGGATCATTGAAAATCGGCCAATGTTGATTAAGCCCATCCCTAGAATATTCGAACGTTTTATACCTAAGCCAATTCGCCCGTTAATCGAGAGACTCATTAGCTGAGGTGTGTGAGACTGGAAATTCAGTCCTTACATTTGCGGCTGTCGCAGTGGGCATACGTTCCCTAATCCCTGACGAAAATAATTTCAAAAATGAAATTTATTTGTATTTTTGAGACATCTTGGTGTCAAGAAAGCAATGTTTTCAAAGTGTGTGTAACGAAATCGAACTAAAAGTTTGTTAATTAGATAATTATTTTTGAGTTCTGCCATTTATAAACTCACCTTCAGAATTACTAGACTCGAGCCGATTCATTGGACTGATACTTGGAAATGGCCTAGTTCCACTAAGAAAGTGGGTGGCCTTGCAAAAAGCGATGAAGAATCCCGAAAAATATTTGCTCGACATCATTGCCCGTCATCAGCCCAAACGGCTGAAGGGGCAGTCCGCGCGCATTATTCGGTTGGAGTCCGAGCTTCAGAGTTGGGCGCAAGATTGCTTCATGGGTATTCGTGAATCGGGTTCGCATGCAAGGGGAACCGCCACCTCGGTATCGTCGAATGTGAAGTTGCTGCTCTTGTTGTCGAATACCTGCCATCGCAATGCCGGCGGCATACGCTCATGCTACGAATCCTTGCATGGCTATTTGATTGAGCGCTACCGCGATGTAAAGAAGCACCGAGTCTCATTGCGCCTGCGATTAAACGGTATGGATATTGATATAACGCCCGCCCGCATGAAAATGGGTGAGCCTGATCTGCATACTTTGTATCAGCCAGAGGATGGAAAAATTTTAGAGACCAGCATCTTGTTGCACACGGATGATGCGCAGGTAGCCGCCAGAGCTGCAGAGACCAAACTGCTTAAGATTTGGTTTGATCAGCAAGGTATTCAGTGGCCAGCGATTTATGTTGATTATCTGGTACCGACCAAGCTGCTAGCGAATATCAAGCCTGAAAAAGATAGCTTGGCATTGAATTTCATGCACATGATCCGTCAGGTAGCTAAGCGCGACTTCAATCCGCTTTTAGAAAACTTTGAAGATCCGGCGAATAACGAGAACCTGTTATCCGAGTTGATGTCAGATCAAGACAAGCGTATAGCCATCAAGGCTGCTCAGCGGGCACTCATGGCCCGCACTATTGAGGATGTCATAGAAGCGTAATCGAGTCTTAGTACTCTAATTACCGTCTCTTGACGTGTGAATGTCCGGATAACGGCTTGGTATTACCAGGGTGGTGGCGCTGAGATGATTTGCTTAGAAATCAGTCTCTTAGCTCATGGGAATGGGCCACGCGAGTGCTATACTATGTGCTTAACCCAATTCCCTCTGATGACTGATATAACTACTGATCAAATGGCTGACGATAGCTCGGCCACACCTCCCCGATTCGATGATTTCGGCCTCGCACCGCCCATCATGCAGGCGCTTGCTGATCAAGGCTATGTTCACCCCACGCCGATTCAAGCTAAAGCTATACCTATCGTTCTGCAAGGCCACGATGTTATGGGCGCAGCGCAAACCGGTACCGGCAAAACAGCCAGCTTTTCGCTTCCCATCATTCAACTGTTAATGGCGCATGCCAATACCAGTGCGTCACCAGCGCGACATCCGGTGCGGGCTTTAATTTTAACGCCTACGCGTGAGTTAGCCGATCAGGTGGCTGAAAATGTGAAAGCCTATTCGCGTCACACACCGCTTCGTTCAACCGTCGTTTTTGGTGGCGTTGACATGACACCCCAGACCGCCGCCTTACGTTCAGGCGTAGAAATCCTGATCGCAACTCCGGGCCGCTTGTTAGATCATGTACAGCAAAAGACATTGAATCTGTCGCAGACTGAAATTTTTGTGATGGATGAAGCGGATCGCATGTTAGACAAGGGTGTCTTGCCTGACCTGCCGCGCATTATTAATTAACTGCCTAAGCAGCGACAAAATTTAATGTTCTCGGCGACCTTCTCGCCAGAGATTAAAAAACTCGCGGCGAGTTTCCTTGATAAGCCTGTGCTGATCGAAGTAGCGCGCAGCAATGCAACCGCTGATCGTGTGACACAAGTGGTTTATCGGGTGGATGAAGAAGACAAGCGAGATGCTGTCGTTCATCTACTGCGTGGGCGTGACTTAAAACAGGTGTTGGTGTTTTCGAATACAAAGATCGGTGCATCGCGTTTGTCGCGTGAATTAGAACGTCACGGCATCAAGGCAGCACCTATTCATGGTGACAAAACGCAAAACGAGCGCATGGCGGCATTAGAGGCCTTTAAGAACGGTAGTATTGATGTGTTGGTAGCTACTGATGTAGCCGCACGCGGTTTAGATATTGCTGAATTGCCTTGTGTGATCAACTATGATCTACCGTATAGCGCCGAAGACTATGTGCACAGAATTGGTCGCACTGGTCGCGCTGGTGCATCGGGTGATGCGTGGTCTTTGTGTTCAGATAAAGACGTTCGCTTGCTGGCAGATATAGAGAAGCTGATACGCCAAAAATTAACGCCGGTTGAATTGGTGGGCTTTGAAGGTCGTAGCGCGCGTAATGCAGACGATAAAAATCATTCAGAGCGTAGCGAGCGCCCAGAGCGCAGCGAACGACGACCTTCCGATCGCGGTGATCGTTCGGCATCTGAGCGAACCAGGTCCGCAT
>CAINAY010000407.1 GCA_903846425.1 uncultured Noviherbaspirillum sp. | reverse complement strand
TAAATTTGATCAAACGGAATTTTTTGCTCAAGCCGAACGTCATGCATGTAGTTGACTACGACGGGACCCAAAATACCTGCGGTTGACCAAGCGGTGAGCAAACGACCGTGAATCGCACCCACAAATTGGGTGCCAAACATATCCGCCAGATACGCTGGAATAGTCGCAAAGCCGCCGCCATACATAGACGCGATAATGCAAAAGCAAAAAACGAAGATAGGCAGTGATTTCCAACCTGCGGCGGTTGCTGCCAACACATACATGGCGATACCGAGAATGAAGAAAATAACGTAGGTTGGTTTGCGTCCTAATTTGTCTGAGGACGACGCCCAAACAAATCGTCCACCGATATTGAATAAAGAAATCAAACCCACAAAGCCCGCACCAATGGCAACCGCACCTGCGAGTAATTCCTTATTTAATTTTAGGTCTGCAAAACCAATATCGGGCTGACTAATTAATGCGCCGGCAAAGGTTTCTTGCAACATCGGTGATGCAGCGCCAATGATGCCGATACCCGCCGATACATTCATGCACAGAATTACCCACAGCAACCAGAACTGCGGAGTCTTGTGCGCGTTTTGAAGATGCACATGATGAGCCGCAATCATGGCATTCGTGGTGCTCGATGCAGGGGGTACCCAGCCTTCAGGTTTCCATCCGGTGGCTGGAACACGGTAACCAAATGCACC
Source organism: uncultured Noviherbaspirillum sp. (assembly GCA_903846425.1). Lineage (GTDB taxonomy): Bacteria > Pseudomonadota > Gammaproteobacteria > Burkholderiales > Burkholderiaceae_D > Pernthalerella > Pernthalerella communis. Next base: position 6,347 of record CAINAY010000407.1, on the reverse strand, counting down.
TGCGAACATGAACACGGAATACACAATCGCCAAGGTGACAAAAGTTTGCCAAACGCCAGGGTCGCCCGGGGTAGCAAATTTACCCATCAACAGCGTCGCCAGCGGTGAACCTATCATCGCGCCGCCACCAAAACCCATGATGGCCATACCGGTCGCCATACCGCGTCGATCAGGGAACCACTTAATCAGCGTTGATACGGGTGAGATATAGCCCAAGCCTAAGCCCACACCACCAATCACGCCTGAGCCTAACCACATCATCCAGAGTTGATGTTGATGGACACCGAAGGCAGAAATCAGCAAGCCGCCGCACCAGCAAATGGCTGATACGACACCGGCTTTACGTGGACCAGCGCGCTCTAGCCAGCCACCCCAGATCGCCGCTGAACAACCGAGCAAGACGAAAAAGAGTGTGTACATCCAACCCAGATCAAACTGAGTCCAGTTACAGTCGGTCGCAAATAAGGCACGGCCAGTACCTGCCAGCTTGTCGCCAAAGGTAGTCGCACCGGCAGCGCAAGCCGCTAGCGGCGTGCCATCCGGGCCTATGAGCGCATTGCCCAAAGGCTTCCAGAACACTGAAAAGCCATAGGCCATGCCAATACACAGATGAATCGCTAAGGCGGCGGGTGGAACCAACCAACGGTTAAAACCGGAGCCAGCGATCGTATTTTCTTTCGCCAGTAAATCTGAAATACCCATATCTCCTCCTGAGGTTGACCCTTTAACGGCGGCCTTTATATGATTTTTTTTGCAGTTCTAGTCTGCACCTACACAAGTCTGTCTGCTACATTGTTACGCTTGTCCAGCGCGGAAACTAGCACCGCGCTGCCTAATCCGCAATATGCAAAACTTATCATAATGTTTAAGGTCAAGATCAACCCGCACTGGGAAATAAAACGGGACCAAGGGAAAGCCCTTGATACGGCCGTCCTTTTATCACTGCTCCGCGCCATTGAAGAGACCGGCTCGATCGCTCGTGCGGCCCAAGCCGTCAGCCTCTCCTATCGCTATGCCTGGGGCTTGCTGCGTGATGCGGAGGCCTTATTTGGTCACAGCCTTATGCAAACCGGTCGGGGTCGGGGAACCCAACTCTCGCCGTTGGCAGAAAAACTCATCTGGGCGGATCGGCGTGTAACGGCACGACTCTCGCCTACCCTCGATAGCCTGGCCTCTGAACTGGAAACCGAACTCGGCAAGACCGTGGGTACCAACGGCTCGATGATTCGTTTGGATGCCAGTCATGGCTTTGCCGTCGCGGCGTTTTTAAAGCAAGCAGCTGAATCTGGCCTGTCGATTAATCTGCGTTATCGCAACAGCACGGATGCCGTCGCCTCGCTCTCGCGTGGTGAGTCAGACTTGGCGGGTTTTCATGTGCCCTTAGGAGAATTCGAAGCCCCCGCTATTGAGCGTTACCGCCGTTGGCTTGATCCTAAAACGCATCAACTAATTCATCTGGCGGTACGCTCGCAAGGCTTATTCGTTAATCCGGGCAATCCACTCAACATTCAAACCATCGATGATCTTGCACGCAGCGATGTTCGTTTCGTTAATCGACAAGCGGGCTCAGGTACGCGCATGCTGCTTGAATTGATGATGAATCGAAAAGACATCTCGCCAGCGCAAATTAACGGTTTCGAAAATACCGAATTTACTCACTCCGCTGTCGCAGCCTTTATTGCCAGCGGAATGGCCGATGTGGGCTTCGGCGTACAAACGGCGGCTGAACGATTTAAGCTCGATTTCATACCGCTGGTAAGCGAACGGTATTTCTTTGCGGTGAATGCAGAGGTATTGAATCAGCCGCACATGAATCAATTAGTCTCGGTTTTGCGTTCATCAGGTTTTCGTCACGTCGTGAATCTGCTACCCGGCTATGACGCTGCTCGTACCGGAGAAATCCTTACATTAAGTGACGCCTTCGCTCAGTCGTAAACACACTTCAACCACGGATTAAATGACCATCTCCGCCAACGATATCACCGGACTTATCTTAGCCGGTGGTCTGAGTACTCGCATGGGCGGTCGAGACAAAGGATTACAACTCCTTGAAGGGCGACCCATGATTACTCACATCATCGAGCGACTTCAACCCCAAGTAGGTCCCCTACTCATCAACGCGAATCAGAACCAGGAAGCTTATGAATTATTCAGCCTGCCCATCATCGCCGATGTCATCAGTAATTTCGTCGGCCCTCTCGCGGGTCTGCATGCCGGATTAAGTCACTGCACCACACCTTACCTTCTCAGCGTACCTTGTGATTGCCCTTTTTTTCCCACTGATTTAGCCAGCCGTCTTAGCGATGCCCTGATGTCATCTGGCGCTGACGTCGCCTATGCCGTCATGATCAATCAGAACCAGACAGAACATCACCCGGTATTCTGTCTGCTAAAACGCGATGTCATGGTCGGGCTAGGTGAATACCTCAGCGAAGGTGGCCGCAAAGTACTTACTTGGATGTCGAGTCAAGCCCATGTGCAAGTAGTCTTTGATGATCACTCAGCGTTTTTAAATATCAACACGCCAGACGATCTGAAAACTATCAATGCGTCGTGCTGAGCTTGGGTTTGAAATGCTTATCGCTGATTCTGAACTTTCCGCGTTGATCACCCATCAAATGACGTAGCTCAGCAATGGTTAAAGCACTCACCTCATGCATACGAATTAACAAGGATGCGGTGACGGGTAAGCGTCGGTGACGAATTTTGCTAATGACCGGCGGCGACACCTCGAGCGCGCGTGATAGCGCAGCATCATTTTTAAGACTCAACTTGCTAATTAACGTCGCCAGCAAACGATCAGGATCGTAGTGATGTTTAGGTTGAATGTTTTGATGTTCCATGGTGTCCTCGAATGAGTTTTAAAGGCAAAGCGATTCTCGCTTCGTGCACTTTAGTGTCATTGAGACTCCACAACTTTCGTAGCGCAATGCAAAGATTTACTCTGACCTACTGCGTCAACTCAACGAGTCACTGATAGGTAGCGCCGTTTTGTACTTCACCTGTTTGAGGGCAAAGCTGGATTTAATATTTTTGATGCCGGGTATGCGCGTGAGGTTGTGAAGAATAAAGCGCTCTAAGGCTTGCAAATCAGGAACGACGATGCGTAATAAATAATCTTCGTCGCCTGTCATCAGATAGACCTCCATCACTTCATCGAAATGACTCACCGCTTTTTCAAAACGCTCTAACGCGGCGGCTTCTTGCTTTTCTAGCGAGACGCGCACGAACACATTTACCTTTAAGCCCAAGGCGTGCGGATCGACCAGTGCTACGTAATCGGAGATGACACCATCGGCTTCAAGTTTTTTGACGCGGGCCAAGGTCGGCGATGGTGAAAGACTCACTTTCGCAGCTAACTCCACATTCGTGAGGCTAGCATCCTGCTGCAAACACTTTAAAATCTTCAGATCTGTTATATCCAGATTTTCCATCGCTAAAACCCTTATAGTTGTCATATTTCAGCATTTTATGCCGTATATATTGAATATGGCGAACTTTTCAGCAGCACCTGCTGAAAAAGATAGGCTATCTTTATGGCATCAAACACCCTCCTTTTTTGACTGCTATGGATATGAGCACTCCCGACCATCTGGTCCGCCACAACGATACTGATGAACAAGAAACCGCTGAATGGATCGCCGCTCTGGAATCAGTGCTGGCCAGCGCAGGCCCTGAGCGAGCGCGCTTTTTACTTTCTAAGCTTTCTGCAGCCGCACGTGATGCCGGCCTGAATTGGCGTGACGCGCGCATAACGCCTTACATCAACACCATACGGGTGACCGATGAACCTGCTTACCCCGGTGGCTCAGATGCGGTTGATCTGGAAGAACGTATCGCTAGTATCTTGCGTTGGAATGCGCTGGCGATGGTGGTACGCGCCAATCGCGCTTATGGTGAATTAGGTGGGCATATTGCCAGCTATGCTTCAGCGGCTGATTTATTTGAAGTCGGATTTAATCATTTTTTCCGTGCGCGAACGGCTGAGTTTGGTGGCGATTTAATTTACTTTCAGCCGCATTCAGCGCCAGGGATTTATGCGCGCGCTTTTCTTGAAGGACGAATGAGCGAAGATAATCTCTCGCACTACCGTCAAGAGATACAAGCCAAAGAGCGTGGCATTCAAGGTTTATCGTCCTACCCCCATCCGTGGTTGATGCCTGACTTCTGGCAGTTCCCAACTGGCTCTATGGGCTTGGGTCCGATCAGCGCGATTTACCAAGCTCGCTTCATGCGCTATCTCGAGCATCGCGGATTAATGGCGGCTCAACCACGCAAAGTATGGGGCGTATTTGGCGATGGTGAGATGGATGAGCCTGAATCTCTGGCGGCATTGTCATTAGCCTCGCGCGAAAAACTAGATAACTTAGTTTTCGTTATTAACTGCAATTTGCAACGCCTCGATGGTCCGGTGCGCGGTAACGGACATATCGTCGATGAACTGGAAACATTGTTTGGTGGTGCGGGTTGGAATGTCATCAAATTACTGTGGGGTTCGGATTGGGATCCATTATTTGCGCGTGATCACAATGGTGATTTGGTGGATGCCTTAAATCGCACCGTCGATGGTCAACTGCAAACCTTTGCTGCGAACGATGGCGCATTCAATCGTGAACATTTTTTTGGTCAAAATCCCGTACTCAAAGCTATAGGCGACACGCTTACTGACGAAGAAATTGATCGATTAAAACGCGGTGGTCACGATATGCGCAAGATTTATGCGGCGTATCACGCGGCAGCCAATCACGATGGTAGGCCGACTGTGATTTTGGCTCAAACCAAAAAAGGCTTTGGCATGGGAGCCGCAGGCCAGGGCAAAATGACAACGCACCAACAAAAAAAACTCGAACTGCAAGATCTGTTGGAGTTTCGTGACCGTTTCAAACTCCCACTGAATGACACGCAAATTGAAAAACTAGAATTCTGCAAACCCTCGCCTGATAGTGAAGAAATGCGTCATCTGAAAGAACGTCGCCAACAACTCGGCGGCTATCTTCCACAACGTATTACCAGCCCAAATCAAATCACACTTCCCGACATTGCTAGCCATGCAAAATTTGCCTTGGATGCTGATGGTAAGGAAATGTCAACGACGATGGCCTTAGTTCGCATCATGGGTAATTTGTTGAAAGATGCAGAACTCGGTAAACATGTCGTGCCTATTGTCGCCGATGAAGCACGCACCTTTGGTATGGCGAATTTATTTCGCCAAGTGGGTATCTATTCAGCGCAAGGTCAGCTGTATCAACCTGAAGATATTGGTTCTATTCTTTACTACCGTGAAGCCACCGATGGACAGATTTTAGAAGAAGGCATTACCGAAGCAGGCGCGATCTCATCATGGACGGCTGCAGCAACGAGTTACGCAGTACATGGTTTACCTATGCTGCCGTTTTATATTTATTACTCGATGTTTGGCTTTCAACGCATTGGCGATTTAATCTGGGCAGCAGCGGATCAACGTGCACGTGGATTTTTGATTGGTGCCACATCGGGCCGTACTACGTTGGGTGGCGAAGGATTGCAGCATCAAGATGGCAGTAGTCATTTAGTCTCGGCCACGATACCTAATTGTATTTCCTATGATCCGGCATTTGCGTATGAGTTGGCAGTGATTGTCGACGATGGTATGCGGCGCATGTTGTCTAACAATGAAGACGTGTTTTACTACGTGACCGTCACCAATGAAAACGAAGCTCAGCCCAGCATGCCATCATCAGCCCGCGAAGGTATCTTGCGCGGTATGCATTGCGTATCTACAACTGAGCAAGCACACGTCAGATTATTAGGCGCAGGCCCATTGCTTAAAGAAGCGATAGCCGCTGCCAATCTACTGAAAGATAATTTTTCTATTCACGCTGATGTATGGAGTGTGACTAGCTTTTCTGAACTCGCACGTGATGGCATCGCTAGCGAACGCTCACGCCGACTGCAGCACTCTGCTGAATCGGCTTGGGTGACGCAACAGCTGTCGGGTAGTCAGACGCCAGTAATCGCAGTATCAGATTATGTGCGAGCTGTTCCGGAAAGTATTCGCGCTTACATACCCGCGCCTTACGTCACACTAGGAACCGATGGTTTTGGTCGTAGCGATACCCGTGCCAGTTTGAGAGATTTTTTTGAAGTCGATGCGAAGTGGATCGCTTACACCGCGTTAGTTGAGATTTATGGCGACAAAAAATCACCCGATGAAATGCGCGCTATGGCGGCTAAGCTCGGACTCAACTTAGATAAAGCAATTGCTTCATCGCTTTAAGAAATCATTGCTACACAAACTACCGGCCCTCGCGGGCCGTTAGTTTTTGTGGGATTACACTTCCCTGCACTTCAATTCACAGTACTTTATT
>CAINAY010000406.1 GCA_903846425.1 uncultured Noviherbaspirillum sp. | reverse complement strand
TTTTCCATCGGATGCGAGTTTTTTCCACCAAATAGATAAAGCCACGACCAAGCCCGGTCTAGCGTGATCGGTCACGCGAACCTTCGCTTGCATAGAACCACGATCATTAAAAATTCTAACCACATCACCATTCATGATATTTCGGGAAATGGCATCATTAGGATTCATTTCAAGATGCGGCTCACCTTCGGTATTGCGCAAACTTTTTACGTTAACGAAGGTAGTATTGAGAAAATTTCTTTGAGGTGGAGATATCATCGCCAGCGGAAATCTTTTAGCTAACTCAGGAGAGCTAGCTACGGACTCGTAAGGAGGAATGTAGGTTGGCAGTGGATCTAATCCATCCGCCTTCATTCGCTCACTATAAAACTCACACTTCCCTGAAGACGTACGAAATCCACCTTGCGCAAACGGGGCATCCGGTACGTTAAGACGCATCCAGCCATTATTTTTAAGCTTTGTCCAATCGAAGTGTATTGCGTGAACATGGTTAGCATCAAACGCCTGCGCTGCAATATCATCATCACTATCACTGAAACATGGATCATCAAATTCCATTTTGCTAGCTAGCAATCGGAAGATTTCACTATTGGGTTTGGATTCTCCCAACGGCGCTATCGCTGGATTATTCGCCATGATGTAAAGGTGCCCATACGTAGCATGAATATCGGTATGTTCCAGTTGGGTAGTGGCTGGCAATACGATGTCAGCGTAATCGACGGTGTCTGTTTTAAAGTGCTCAAGCACTACCGTAAACAAATCATCACGCGCAAAACCTTCCGCCACTTTTGCGGATTCCGGTGCTACCGCAACGGGGTTTGAGTTGTAGACGATAACGGCCTGAATGGCCGGCCCAAACTCTTTTGATGACTTTTTTAATAAATCATCACCTATCGTGCTCATGTTGATTGTGCGTGACGGCTTTGAAGAATCTACAGTTTGTAGATCTGGTCGCATGAGCTTTTGCTCATTCTTGGGATAGGTATCGCCGGAGGACAGCAATATGCCTCCCGCTGGTTGACGCCAAGCTCCGACTAAAGCAGGTAAGCAGGCAATATTACGAACAGCCATGCCACCACCATGTGCTCGCTGCACTCCGTAGTTAACACGTATTGCTACAGGCTCACCTTTCTTTGCGGTGTCACCATAAAGCTTGGCTAGCATTTCAACCTGCTCAACTTCAATACCGCAGATTTTTGCAACTTTTCCTGGTCCCCAATCGGCCACCCTTTCTTTTAACTGCTCGAATCCGAATGTATATTTATTTATATAGTCATGATCTAACAAATCATCTCGTATGAGTATGTGCATTATTCCTAAAGCAAGTGCAGCGTCGGTACCCGGTAACACTGGAATATGGTGCTGGCATTTTTCAGCTGTAAGTGAGCGATACGGATCTATAGCTACAAGAATTGCACCTTTACGCTTTGCTTCTTGAGCACGTGTCCAAAAATGCAAATTTGAACCGACTGAATTACCGCCCCAAATAATAATGACTTTCGAATTTTCATACTGCTCGGTATCCATCCCCATTTTTGCGCCCAGGGTGTATTTAATTCCCACTCCACCGGCAGAAGAGCAAATAGTTCGATCTAGTTTAGAAGCTCCTAGTTTGTTGAAAAATCTCATTGCCATGGATTCGCCTTGTACTACACCCATAGTCCCTGCATAGCTATAGGGAAGTATGGCTCGCGAATCTTTTGCAGCGATTTCTTTCAGTCGAGCTGTTATGGTTGTTAACGCTTCTTCCCAACTGATTTGCTCAAAGCGGCCTTCGCCCTTTTTACCAATGCGCTTAAGAGGATGTAACAACCTCTCTTCATGATAAGTGCGCTCAAGATAACGCGATACTTTGGTACACAGCGTACCGCCGGTATTTGGATGATGTGGATCACCTCGTATTTCTGTTGCCACGCCGTCTGTCACTGTTACTAACATGGCACAGGTATCGGGACAGTCATGTGGGCATGCGGCTCTAACTACACGAGTGCTCATTCTGTTCTCCACTTGAGATATTTTTGTTTGATTGGCAATTTTGTGGCTCTTTGCTTACTGCGGTTAATATTACACACACGCTTAATTATTTGCCTGTTATTTACCGGCGGTGTCTGTATTACGACCCCGCTTCTTGGAGACATACATAATGAAACTGATTGATCCAATTCTGCAATTCCAGAATGAGTTAAAACTTATACGCCGATCCATACATGCAAATCCTGAGTTGTCGTATGAAGAGTTTAAAACGGCTGATTTGGTCGCTGAAAAGTTAACTGAATGGGGTATTCCAATTATTCGCGGTCTTGGTGGTACTGGCGTGGTTGGCGTTATCTCAAGTGGTAGCAGCAAACGCTCAGTCGGTCTTAGAGCGGATATGGATGCTCTACCCTTGCAAGAACTTAATCAGTTTGCTCACAAGTCAGTCAATCCAGGAAAAATGCACGCCTGCGGACATGATGGTCACACGACGATGTTACTCGGCGCAGCTTATTACCTAGCAAAACATAAAAACTTTGATGGTACTGTTTATGTGATTTTTCAGCCGGCTGAAGAAGGAGCGGCTGGTGCTAAGCGGATGATGGATGATGGACTTTTTGATCAATGTCCAATGGAAGCCGTGTTTGGTATGCATAACTGGCCAGGATCTCCGGCTGGAACTATGGGCGTTATTGCTGGGCCTATGATGGCTTCATCTAATGAGTTTGAACTCACCATTAAAGGTAAAGGCTCTCACGCTGCCCAACCTCACCTTAGTATTGATCCTGTGATGGTGGCTGTTCAAATTGCTCAGAGCTGGCAAACGATCGTTTCACGTAATAAGAACCCCCTTGATGCGGGTGTTCTCTCAATCACTCAAATTCACTCA
>CAINAY010000405.1 GCA_903846425.1 uncultured Noviherbaspirillum sp. | reverse complement strand
TATGCGAACGGGCAGCCAATCCATGCTTTGTGCCAGCCAGATGTCAATTTTGGGTGCGTTGGTATTCTCAGCAGGTAAATGCACTAAATGAAGACTATCGACTTCGCCCAGCGCTGTGCGTAAACGTTGTTTGCCATCGACGGTAAAGGTCCAGCTTTCGCCGCCACGATGTCCAATAACGAAAAATTTCCAAGGTGAACCTTCATTGAATTTCGCAGGTGCTGCTCTCACCATGGAGATTAACTGCCATAGCACGCTGATGCGATCTTGCTCTCCGCCTTCGAGCTTTAGTGCCGCCGTATCACCCGGAAAAATTATGCTGCCTGACTGACGATCGAAATTCACCGTTGTTGGATCTTTGCGAAAGCGCTTGGAATAAAAACTTGTAGGAAGCAAGTTGCGGCGCTCAATGCTGCCCTCGCTTCGCTCTGAAAGTAGTAATCCAATCAATGGGCTGCGAGTATCAAATTGCAGTCGATATTTAGGCGAATTGAATTGCCAGTCTATGGTGCCATTACCTTCAAGCGATAGACCGTGGAGGTCGGCACGAATAAGGTAATCTAATTTAGCCGATGGTGGTGGGCTAATTTTTTCTTGAGCATGCGTGAGGGCGGTGAGGCCCAAAAACAGGAAACCCACTAGGGTGGATAGTAATAATTTTTTCTTCATGTAAGCGCTACTTGTGTTGAATTTTTTCTAGTGTCATGGTGAGATTCGCGCCAGCGCGATTGGCATACATGATTTTGACCGGATACCATTCTTTTTCTGGTGAGAGCCATAAATCGATTTGATAATCAAAGCTACTGACTGCGGGTGTTAATGAAAAATGCCAGGCAGTGATAGTTCCATCTGTCAGCGTCAGGCTTTCTTTACTGCTCACTTGTACGCGCCAACGATCGGCGGCTTTGCTGCCTGCAATAACAGTTTCAAACATCAGACCCGGTTCCAGTTTAGTGGGATCGCCGCGTGCGATTCCCACCAACTGCCAAATCACGCTGCCACGATCTTGTTCACCGCCTTGTATTTCATAGGTGGCTGTCGAAGCGGAAAAACTAATGGTTTTACGCTCCCGCACAAAATGTGTTTGCGTAGCCGACTTACCAATGCGTTTTTCGTAGTATAGGTCGGGCAGTATGCCAGCTTTGCTGAGTTGTCCGCTGCTTTGGTAGCTAAGTAGAGACAGTAGTAATGCACTAGCTTCGCCTTTGAGGGTGTAACTTTGTCCATCGTGTTGCCATACGATGTTGCCGCTACCTGAAAGGCTACGGGCTCCCTGGGCAGCTAAGGCGTTGTAACGTAATTCGGCCGATGGTGGAAAGCTGACTTGTTCAAATAAAAAGGGTGGTGTATTTGCTTTGAGTGCTGTTGCTGGTTCAAGTTCAGATTTTTTCTCTGGTACGTCATTCGACAAATTGGGACTCACCGATGCTGCGGATGTGGCATTTCCCTCCGCGTGCATCTGAGCTGTAGATTCGCTGTTGGGAACATTATTGGTTTCGCTCGCCGTATCGACGCGCGGAGCAGTTGGGGCGGGAGTCACTTCCTGCACTGCTGACGGAGCAGGAATAGCCGGCGTTGGCTCGGCAGGAGGAATTTTTTTGGGTGCTGCAGACGTAGTTTGAGCAGGAGCGGATGGCGTCGGAGCGCGCAGTACGATTTCTACGGGTTCATTATCCGCATCGAGTAGCCGCATAAATTCCAGGCTGTCTTGCACCCACTGTATAAGTAAAAGATGGGCTATCAAAATAATCGCTATGACCGCTAGTGGCAGCCAGAGTTTTCGATTTGGCGGCCAGAGTGCCGACAGTGCAGAGCGCATTCTCATCCTGCTAGTGTATTGTGATCACGTCTAGTCGCTTAGGGTTGGTAACATTTTTAAACATTATGCAGTGCGCGCTGCTTGTCTTTGAGGCGCATCTTATCGCGTAAGAATTTGGAGTGCCTGAAGTCACCAATCTGCTACTCTCTGAATATTGAATCCAACCAGCCGTCTAGCTTGGCTGATAACTAACGTAGTCGGGAGACCTCATGTCAGACAATAAATTTGGTACAACAGGCGCCGGTACGATGAATGATACCTTGGAGTTTGTCCGGAATTTCTGGGGTTCGATGAAAGTTCCTGGCATGACCATGCCCTCCATGTCGCCCGACGATTTGAATAAACAGATCGCTGATCTCAAGGCCGTCGAATCGTGGTTGCAGATGAACATGAATATGTTGCGTGGCACGATACAAACGTTGGAAGTACAAAGCGCTACGCTGACGGCGCTGCAGTCTATGAGTGAGAGTTTTGCTAAAGCGACCAGCCCTTCAGCGGCTGATCCTAAAGCGGCCAAGCCTGCATCAAAAACTGAACCGGCGAGCAATAATGAGGCCTTCGATAAAATGCCTATCCCATCTGACTTTGCAGCACATATGGCTAATCCCACCGCGTGGTGGAATACGGTGCAACAAAATTTTTCTCAGGCGGTAAATCAAGCGATGGCACCCGAACAAAAGACGGCTGATAACAGTACTCCAGCCGCAAAAAAGACGGCGCCTAGAAAGCGCAAAGCACCGACTAAAAACTAAATTAGAATTTTAATTGCGTGCCATGCGCTTTAGGCCTCGCATGAGCGCGCCTAGCACGGGCAGTTTTTCGTAAAGCTCTTCCGCCGCATCCCAGTAGTCACGATGAAATTCAACCCGTCCATCATTGGCAAATCGTATGTGGGTAGCACCCCGTATGCATTGTTCTTCAGTTGAAAATCGCTTCATGCGAAACAAAAAATCCCACGTTAAAAATGCTTGTTCATCCTGAAGCACACTTCCAGTCACTATAAATCGCGGCCCATCGACCTGGGCGAACATGTGAGTGAATATGTGGGTAATTTTTTCAATGCCATGTACTTCGTTAAATGGGTCTTTGAAATACGCATCGGCAGTATAAAATTCAGCAAGCTGGTGAACACGCTCAAGAGCGATGTGATCAAAAAATTCTATCAATGCCTTAAGGTGTGCTTGGTGATTCATAAGCCAGTCACTTTGTGTATAAGATAAAAATACCAGCGATAGGGCAGCAGGCGCGCGAAACGTAGCCAGTTGGTGAAGCGCTTAGGAAAGTGAATATGAAACTGTCCTTGCTCCATACCTGTCAGAATTTCATGTGCGGCTTCTTCAGCGCTAATCAGAGCGGGCATAGTAAAGTCGTTATTCGCAGTGGCAGGTGTTTTTACAAAGCCAGGATTGATCAGATAGACCGCATTACCGCGTCGATTCAAATCAAAATACAGCGACTCGCATAGATTAATTAATGCCGCCTTGGTCGGGCCGTATACCAGTGCTTTTGGCAAGCCTGAAAATCCAGCGACGGATGAAACCATACCGATACCGCCGTAGCTTTGTTTGAGTAAGGTTGGTAGTACGACATCGATACAATTAAATGTGCCACGTAGATTGATATCCAACACCTGATTGATAACCGCCATGTCGATAGAATCTGCCCGCATTTCATTGTAGACGCCAGCTACGATGAGCACGATATCTATGCTGCCCCAAGCTGAGAGCAGATGGTCATGGGCTTTTTGTACATCTGCATGTTGGG
>CAINAY010000404.1 GCA_903846425.1 uncultured Noviherbaspirillum sp. | reverse complement strand
GTCAATTTTTTCTGCCACGCGTGCCGTTGTACCTGTATCTAATTTCGCTATGATTTCTTCTAGCGTCATTCGTCCTTGATCGAAAACTTCGCCATTCAAAAATACGGTTGGAACCGCCATGACTTGACGTTGTTTTATTTCTTCCTGAAACAAAGCCCCATCAATCATTACATGTTGAATGTTGGGATTTACTACCGCCATTAAATTAAGTGCTTGTACAACCTCCGGACAGTTTTGGCACGAAAGAGAAATGTAGGTCTCGAACAGATACTCACCTTTTAATTGACGTATCTGTTCGAGCACATCGTCACTGACTTTCGGAGGATGACCACCCACGTGCAAGAGCGCCAGCACCAATGACGTGAACTCATGGCCCATCGGTATGCCAGCAAAACGTACGCCCGATTTGCCTCCAACGCGATTGAGTGCAAAGGATGGTTTGCGCTGAGCGTCCTCATTGCGCTCTTCAAAAGAAAGGCGCGGTGACAACGCAGCAATTTCTTGCAGCATGCTGCGCATCTCTTGCGATTTTTCGCTGTGGTCCAGCGAGGCAATGATCTCGACAGAATGGGTAATTTTATCGAGGTAGGTTTGCAACTGAGTTTTAATGGCGGCGTCTAACATGAGGACCTCGTAGTGTGGTGATTGCGAAACTAGGCGGATTAGATTTTTCCGACCAGATCGAGCGAAGGTACCAACGTCTCAGCGCCGGGCGTCCATTTGGCAGGACAGACTTGGCCTGGGTGAGCCGCGACGTACTGTGCTGCCTGAACTTTGCGCAACAGCTCTGTCGCGTCACGACCGATGCCGTCGTCATGAATTTCGGCGATTTTGATTTGGCCTTCTGGATTGATGACGAAGGTGCCGCGTAATGCCAGACCGCTCTCTTCGACCATCACGTCGAAATTGCGTGTGATTACGCCGGTAGGATCGCCCAACATCGGATAGCGAATTTTGCTAATCGTGTCCGAAGTGTCATGCCAGGCTTTGTGAGAAAAATGCGTGTCAGTCGATACGCCGTAGATTTCTACGCCCAAAGCTTTGAAGGTGTCGTAATGATCCGCCAAATCACCCAGCTCGGTTGGGCAGACAAAGGTGAAATCAGCAGGGTAGAAGAATACAACTGACCATTGGCCTTTGAGGTTGGCTTCAGTAACAGGAACGAACTTCCCATCGTGGTAAGCGGTGGTTTTGAATGGTTTGATGGTGGTGTTGATCAATGACATGGTCTTACTCCTTAGGGGGGTTGGATATCTGTACTAAGGACCGAATCATAGGCAAGGCCAATCGATCGGTAAATTTGATAGTTTTTATTAATTAAATAGGGATTGCCTATTGCTTTGTGTTAGCTGATAGATTTTTGGCCGGCAACTGGAAAAATCAGCTGGTAACCCCATATAAGTCGAAAGAAGAGCGTATTGCGTAGCGATTTGATGGCATCCCAGCCGCATAAATCCGTGCTTTGGTGCATGCTCTTACGGGGTGCGGGGGTAATCCGCGCCATTCGGCCGGATTTGAGTAGAATGCCGGCATACGCAACTTAGTTGGGCGGATTTTTTCCGCATGTTTGTCCTTTGGAGGAACCATGAAAAAGCTTTGGGTAGCATTGATGATTGTGATGTTGGGTATGACAGGCGGTATTACCAACGTGGAGGCAAAGCGCTTGGGAGGCGGAGGCTCATTTGGAAAATCCTCGCCGAGTCCTGCTAAGCCGGCACCCATGCAGAATGCAGGTCAGCAGGCCCCTCGTCCAGCAGCGCCTGCAGCTCCAGCTCCTGCTAGTCCGTGGAGGGGCATCGTCGGTGGCGCACTATTGGGTCTTGGCATAGGAGCTTTGTTGTCCCACTTTGGTATGGGCGCTGAGCTTGGTAGCATGATAAGCAGCTTTTTGATGATTGCTTTGATTGGCTTGGCCATATTTTTTATCGTCCGCCTATTGGCCCGCAGATCAGGAGCCGCGGCGCCGCAGCCTTCCTTTGCAACGCCTTATACAGATGTGCCTTCCCAGCGCGTTGCAACGCCGGAAATCGGTGCAAATTTGGGGAATTCCTCCGCGGCATCTGGCTCGACTTTATTTGAAAACCATCAGCCATCAGCTCTTCCTCAGGGGTTCGATACAGCAGGCTTCTTGCGCAGCGCTAAAACCAATTTTCTGCGTATGCAAGCGGCGTGGGATAAAGGTGATGCACACGATATTCGTGAGTTCACTACGCCAGAGATGTTTGCTGAACTGAAGATGCAGTTGAGTGAGCGAGGTTCCACATCGAACCACACTGACGTTGTGACACTCGAAGCCGATTTGCTTGGTATAGAAACCGTTGCAGACGAATATATTGCCAGCGTTCGTTTTCACGGCACCGTTCGTGAAGAGGAGAATGCAGCCGCTGAAGCATTCAATGAAACCTGGGTGTTATCGAAGCCAGTCTCCGGTCAGGGCGGCTGGTTATTGGCTGGCCTGCAACAGAACTAAACAGCGAGGGCCGTTCTCGTGCCCGCGAAGATTAGTTTTTACTTTAAAGCCGCTCGCAGGAAACTGCGGGCGGTTTTTTTCTTGTGGCACCCCCCCCCGAATATTTTGAACGCCCGAACGTATGTCAGACATCAAAAAAATAAGCTCCACTGAGTTGGCTTCGTTTTTATTAGCGGGTGCTGCACTGCTACTGATATTACATTCCGGATTGTTGGCGGCGCTTTACTCAGGGTTATTGGTATATGCCCTAGTTCATTTGATCGCACCGGCATTGAGTTTGCGCATGAGTAATCAAAAGGCGAAGTTAACCTCGGTAGCGGTGCTTGGATCGGTGATTGTTTTATTGTTGACGCTGGTACTTTGGTTTCCTCTCGCATTTTTTCTTTCAGATGATGGCAGCTACCCGGTCTTAGTAAAAAAAATGGCGGACCTGATTGAATTGTCGCGCAATCAAATTCCTGAATGGATAGCAGACTATTTGCCGGAGAGTGCAGAGGCCTTACAGCAAACACTCACGGCATGGATGCGTGAGCATGCAGGGCAAGCTAAGCATATCGGGGAACAAACAGGCAGAACGATCGCACACTTAATTATTGGTATGGTCATCGGTGCGATGGCGGCGCTGTATGACACCACGCGCATACATCACTTTAAACCGCTAGCGGCAGCCATGCATAAGCGAGTCGTCAATCTGCATCAAGCGTTTCGACAAATCGTCTTTGCTCAAGTTCAGATAGCGGCGATAAATGCTATTTTTACCGGCGTATTTCTTTTGCTTATTTTGCCGTTGGCAGGTATTCATTTACCTTTCGTCAAGACAATGATTTTGGTTACTTTTGTGGCCGGACTCTTGCCTGTGATTGGTAACTTAATTTCAAATACTGTGATCGTGGTGATTAGCCTGTCTCACTCATTATCGACAGCTGGATTGGCGTTACTTTTTCTAGTCACGATCCACAAGTTAGAATATTTTTTGAACGCCAAAATTGTAGGCACTAAAATCAATGCTCGCGCATGGGAACTACTATCGGCGATGTTGGTAATGGAGGCATTGTTTGGGATAGCCGGAGTGATTGCCGCTCCGGTTTTTTATGCCTATATCAAATCCGAACTATCCCAAGCCGAACTGGTTTAACACCTAAGCATTGCGCCAATTATTTTTGATCTTTGTTGTCTGGCTCAGCCAAAGAAGCGATCAAATCAACGGGTCTAACAGAACGCTTACGCATACGTAAATTAAGCATTTCTACGGCGACAGAAAAAGCCATAGCGCTATAGATATAGCCTTTGGGTACGTGATGACCCAAACTTTCGGCAATCAACACGACGCCAATCACGACTAAAAAGGCGAGCGCAAGCATTTTTATGGTGGGGTGTGCTGAAACGAATTCGCCAATCGCTTTGGCAAATAACATCATTAGACCAACAGATACAACGACTGCGGCAATCATGACACTGATTTGCTCGACCATACCAATGGCGGTGATAATCGAATCCAGCGAAAAAACAATATCGATCAACATGATTTGAAGAATCACCACACTAAATTTATGAGTGACGGGGCGCCCCGAGCTGTCATGAGAGCCTTCCATAGTTTCGTGAATTTCACCCACACTTTTCCAGAGTAAAAACAAGCCGCCGAGCAGGAGAACTAGGTCGCGTCCGGATAAACTTTGATTCATTATCGTGATGATGGGTTCGGTCAGTCCGACTAACCAAGCGAGCATCATCAACAGGCCGATACGCATGAACATGGCGCCAAACAAACCGACGCGTCGAGCAAGCTCACGCTTTTCAGGGGGCAGTTTTTCTACCAATATAGAAATGAAAATCACATTGTCTATGCCGAGCACGAGTTCCAATGCGGTTAGGGTGAGAAATGCGGCCCACACATTAGGATCCTGCAACATATCAACAAACATTCGGAACTCCTTGATCAAAAAAAAGCCGGCCTAAGCCGGCTTTGAAAATGAAAGTGAAACGTGTTAATACAGCGAGCTAATCCAGTGTGAAAGATTGGTCATATCATCTTCGGACAGCGTTTGCGCCAGGCTGGTCATATTACCAGCATCATTGGTGCGCTCGCGCGCCTTAAAGTTTCTTAATTGTGTCATAACGTATTCGGGGTGCTGTCCGGCTAAGCGAGGAATTTCATTTTGCCCCGTCATGCCACCCATGTGACACATCGCACATAAAGATTCTTCTGCTTTAGCTGCGCCCGCTTTAATTCTTTCGGGCTCTGCCTTAAAGCCTGTGCGTACTTGCTTTTGCGCTGCAAAGTAAACAGCTAGATCGTGCATGTCTTGCTTTTCAAGCGCGCCGGCAACCGCTGACATCATAGGGTTTTTACGCCGACCTTCTTTGTAATCTTTTAATTGCAGATAGATATAACGCGCATTTTGACCAGCAAGCGTTGGAAACATGCCAGATGCGGAGTTACCAGACATTCCATGACAGGCCACACAGGCCTCGGCCTTTTTCTTACCGGCTTCTATGTCCTGTGCCTGCGCTCCAGAACACAGAGAGATCAGCACGAACAGCGAACTAACAGCTGCACGGAGATTCATGATTAAACCTTTGATTCGATGGTTAGATAAAGTTAGATAAAAAAAGAGGCTGCCCTTAGGCAGCCTCCTTGTGCCGCGCTAAATTACAGAGCGAATACGAACACGCTATTGCCACGCTTGAAGTCAAGTTGGCTGTTACCACCTGCTGCAACGGCGATGTATTGCTTACCGTTGATAGTGTACGACGTTGCTGGTGCATTCACGCCAGCACCGCACTGATACTGCCACAGAACCTTGCCTGTTTTTGCATCGTAGGCTTTGAACCAGCCATTGCCTTCACCAGCAAATACCAGGTTACCCGCAGTCGCCAGAACGCCACCGATCATTGGTTGATCAGTACGTGCTTTCCAAACTACTTTGCCGGTATCCAGATCAACAGCAGAGACGTTACCGAATTGCTCTTCACCTGGAACGTTTTTGAACGCGCCACCCAACCACAGTTTGCCGCCTGGATAGCCCGAAGCTTCAACGTGGTAAGTCATAGGCTGCTCGAGGTTGGCAGCATAAGCCAGACGCAGGCCTGGGTTTACAGCCATCTGCGACCATTCAACACCACCGTTAGCACCCAAAGACATGCGGGCACCTTTAGCGGTTGGCAGGGTCCATAGACCTTCTTGCGAAACCATAGGCTCAGAGAAGCGGATCAGGTTGCCAGTAGCGCGGTCATGAACATAGATGTGGCCAGTTTTGCCGCCGTGGATAGCCACAGGGATCATCTTGCCGCTCTTGTCTTTGGCTTCGGTCAGGATAACTGGCGAAACTGCATCCAGATCCCATACATCGTGAGCGATGTACTGAAAGTGCCACTTGTACTTACCTGTGTCGAGATCAACAGCGATCATCGAGTTGGTGTACAGGTTGTCACCAGGACGCTCAGCACCGTACAAGTCAGGCGATGGATTGCCAGCGACGAAGAAAGCAGTTTTGGTTTTGCGATCGATAGCAGGAGTCATCCATACGCCACCACCCAGAGTTTTGTAGAAATCACTGTTCTTAGCTAGAGCAGCTTTTTCTGCAGCGATGTCACGATGCATATTGCGTCCAGTTGCATCGTTGACTGCCCACGTACCCTCGTGACCTTTTTCAGGAATGGTGTGGAAAGTCCAGGCCAGTTTGCCGCTGTTAGCGTCGTAGGCTTTCACGAAACCGCGAACGCCATACTCACCACCATTGGTACCGATCAGTACTTTGCCATCAGCCACTGTAGGAGCCATCGTTTCGCTGTAGCCCAATTCAGGATCAGCGATTTGTGTTTCCCACAGCATCTTGCCTGTTTTTGCATCAAGTGCGACCAGCTTCGCATCCAGCGTGCCCATGAAGAGCTTGCCTTCAGAAATAGCGACACCTTTGTTATTTGGGCCGCAACAGTAGGTCGATACAGGACCGATCTTATGCTTGTAGTGCCAGTACTGTTCACCAGTTGACGCGTTGATTGCGTACACATGGTTATATGACGTTGTCAGGAACATGACGCCATTGACTACCAGCGGTGCAGTTTCCATAGACTCGACGATGCCAGTCTGGAAAACAAACGCAGGACGCATCTTAGCGACGTTATCTGTGTTGATTTGCGAAGCAGGGTGATAACGGGTTTGTTCGTAGCTACCATTTGAGTGGAGCCAGTTTTTGCTATCTTTAGCTGCGCCATCGAGCATTGACTGACTTACGGACCCAATGTTGGGCATTGCGATAGGCTTGATACCAGCCCCCGCAATCGGTTCTTGCGCATACACGGAACCTGCGAGCAGCAGACCTGTGGCGGCAAGCGTCTTAAGCGTCTTATTCAGAGCCATGAAGCTTCCTCTCTAGTTGGGTTTATCGTCTCTTCTGTCCGGCGAACCTTAGAAAAAACCTGAATCATCGGATCAAAGTTTTTCAAGCTTGCTGCCCTGCTAGGAGCGCGCATGTAGACCAGACATCTTTTTGTCGATCGCAATAAAAACACTTATTATTGCGTTTGTTGATCCTATTACCTGTTACAGCGCTTGGCAATAAAAAACATCGATTAATTGAGACAATAGACATGAAAATTATCAAAAGAATTATGCTGCTTTTGAGCCTGTTCTTTTTTTGCGGCGCAATATATGCACAAGAGTCTGACAATCCGCATAGTGCTTCTCTAGCAGCAGTGCGTGCCGGTAATCTAACCAAGCTCAAAGACTTGATAGAGAAACGCGGCGCGAATATTAATTCGCGTAATCGTCCGGGCGAGAGTTTGCTGCTAATGTCGATTAAAGCAGGCAATAAAGAGATGATTAATTATCTTCTCGAAAAGGGAGCAAACATTGAGACAGCGAACACCTCTAAAGTCACACCATTAATGGCTGCTGCATTTGCCGGTGACATAGATACGTTAGAAAAATTGCTCAGCAAAGGCGCGGATGTTCATGCGCTTGATCAATTAAAAAAATCTGCAATGGTGTACGCAGCGGGTAATGGTCATACCGAGGTTGTGGCGCGTTTGATTACGGCGGGGGTTGATGTAAACGCTAGATACAAAAGCGAATTGACTGCCTTAATGTGGGCGGCGGGCTCAGGCCAGGCACAGACAGCGGCACTGCTGTTAAGTAAAGGTGCTGATGCATCATTGCTCGATGACCGCGGTAAAAGCGCGTTTCAAATGGCCGATGAAGCGGGTCATCTAGAGGTAAAAAAATTGCTAGAGCAGCGAGCAAAATAATCCCGCCAAAAATAAAAAAACCTGTGCAAGCACAGGCTTTTTTTTACCCAAAAATTTGCTAGGACAGTTTTTGTGAAAACAAAATTATCCTAGTAATTAGGTATCAGCGTTTTTTCAGTTCCACTTCAAATTGTGCAAACCACGCTGAGACTTTATCGATGTCATCATTTGATAATGGTTTGGCGATGACACTCATTTGTTCATGATGACGCTGACCG
Source organism: uncultured Noviherbaspirillum sp. (assembly GCA_903846425.1). Lineage (GTDB taxonomy): Bacteria > Pseudomonadota > Gammaproteobacteria > Burkholderiales > Burkholderiaceae_D > Pernthalerella > Pernthalerella communis. The sequence goes on along the minus strand of CAINAY010000404.1, from coordinate 13,434 downwards.
TCCCGAAACTGCTTTAGTTGGCTAGCTAAATAAATTTCAGGTTGGCCTGCCAAAGAAGGCGTGCCTGGCATTTTGGATAAGCCATTATCGCCATGACACATCGTGCAACTGTGAGCGATTTGAGCGCCCGTTTTTTCAGCGGACATTGCGGTACTGGTGAAAACTGAAAATACGATTGCTAGGGAAAATTTAATGACAGATTTCATAATGTAAATCGAAAAGTTGTTTTTGCGAGGGCCGAACTATAAGGTCAAATGAAAACGCCTGCCACGAGATACCGGGGCAGGCGTTTTGCGTAAAACACCGAGCCGTTGCTCAGTGAAATTACGTGAGGCGATTAGTTACCGGTGTAGCTGATGCGATAGAGCGCGCCAGCGTAGTCATCGGATACCAGAATCGAACCATCAGGCAAGTTAGCCACGTCAACTGGGCGGCCGATAGCGCGCTTGGTTGCTGCGTCGATGAAGCCTTCTGCGAACACTTCTGCTTTGCCAGCTGTGCCATCCGCGTTCACTGGAACGTAGTTGACCAAGTAGCCGCTAGGAACGGTACGGTTCCATGAGCCGTGCGAAGCAACGAAGATACCGCCCTGATATTTCTTAGGGAACGATTTGCCAGTGTAGAACGACATACCGAGCTGAGCTTGGTGAGCTGGGAATTCAACTTGTGGGAACGTTGATTTTGGCTCTTTCATGTCTTTCAATTCAGCAGCAGCAGGTGAGCCTGCAACTTTGTAGTGGCCGTTCCAGTATGGGAAACCGAAATGCTCACCAGCTTTGGTGATGCGGTTCAGTTCGCCTGGTGGAATGTCATCACCCAAACCGTCAACCTGGTTGTCAGTTGTCCAGATTGTTTTGTCTTTTGGGTTGATGTCGATACCAGCTGGGTTACGCATGCCCATTGCATACACTTCACGTCCCGAACCATCAAATGGGTTCAAGCGAACAACACCGCCGATACCCACTTTGTTGTACAGGTCGATTTTGTCTTTAGGCTGAACGTTGTATGGCTGACCCAAAGTAACGTAGAGTTTGCCATCATCAGCTACACGGCAAACGCGGCCAGTGTGGTTGTATGACTGCTCTTCAACTGGAATCAGGCCGCCTTCTTTAACTGCAGTAATTACTGCAACGTCCGGACCTTCGTAGAAGTATTCAGCCGCTGGGAAGTTCAGAACGCGGTTTGATTCAACCACGACCAAGAAACCGTCCTTAGTCCAGCAAACGCCGTTAGGATTTTTGAATTTGATCGAAGGAGCGAAAGGCTTAACTTCGTCAGCAGTCATGTCACCGTTACGGTCAGTAACTGCCCATACGGTGGTTTTGCGTGTACCAACGAACAGCATGTTGGTTGAAGGAGCAACTGCCATGTAACGTGCATCAGGAACGACTGCGTACAGTTCGATCTTGAAGCCTTCAGGCAACTTGATTTTCTTCAGGTTAGCTTTAAGCTGCTCAACGTTCGCACCAGTCTGAGGAATGGTAGGAATGTCGATAGCTGTGTTGGTGTTTTTCATTGCCGAGATCTTTTCCAGATTCTCGTCGGCAAAGCTAGGCGCAGCAAATGCTGCAACCAGCGCGGAAGCCAGAATGCTCTTAACGAATGCAGTGGATTTTGCCAATGTAATCTCCGATTGGTTTTTATTTAACTGAACAATAAAACTAAATGAACCCAAGCAAAAAATTTCATTAATTTTTTAACAAGCTAAATAATGAGACTAATGCCATCTTGCAAGTGGGGCCCCGAATATAGGCTCGTCATCTATAGGCATACAAGTGAATTTTTTTCATCCGCCAGTTTTTTTTTGAAAACAGTCAAACTTTGGCAAAAAACCTCCACAAATTCGGGAAAAAACTTGTACGGCTGACTCTGAATCAAGGTTTTGTTCGAACTAATTTGTAGGTTCACAAGGATCTGACACAACGCTATGTAATTCTCAAAAAACTATCGAATCACTACGCCCCAAGGAGTATCTCCTACAGGGATTTCGCCGATTACTTTTAACTCAACCGCATCGATCACAGAGACTGAGTTAGATCGACCATTGGCCACATAAAGTTTTTTGCTGTCGGATGTCATCGCCATATTCCAGGGGCGCTTACCGACGGGAATGGTGGCAATGATTTCATTCGTAGCCGTGTCGATGGCAGACACTGTGCCATCCTTGCCGTTCGTGACAAAAACACGAGTGCCATCCGGTGATGCGGTCACGCCATTGCAGAAAATACCGGTTTTTAATTGCTTGATGACTTTGCGACTAGCTACGTCAATCACATACACCGTATTCACCAGCTCGGAAGCGACATAGGCGATTTTGCTATCCGGGCGAAAAGCGATCCCGCGCGGCCGATTGCCCACTTTGATTGAGGCAACCTGTTTGCGTTTAGCGAGATCGATAACGTCAACGCTGTCTGCTTCTTCGGCTGAAACGAACATCCATTTTCCGTCAGGGCTGAAGACCGCATGCTCAGGATTTTTACCGCGCGTCTTTACCGCAAATTCTTTTCGGCCTGTAGCGGTATTAACAAAGTTAACCGAATTACTGATCTCCGATGCTGCCGCAACCCACTTGCCATTGGGTGATATCGACACACCCTCAGGCGATTCACCTAACTCAACGGTGCCGGATGCGATGCGTTGATCGAGGTCGATTTTTACTAAAACGTTATTCGGTTGATCGCTAACATATAAAGTCTTGCCATCTTTGGAAGCCGCCAGACCTCTGGGTTTGTCTCCTGCTTTGATTTCAGCGACGACGCTGTCGGTTTCGGTGTCGATGACAGAAATCGTGCCAGATTTTTCATTTGGCACATAAGCAAAAGGCGCGGCCATAGAGGTAGCGCAAAAACCAGCGGCTACGATGGCAGCAAGGCAGCTTAGTATCCGTGTAAGTAGTGTGGTCTTAATAGTCATGTGAGTTTTATGGGTTAGTTCATGGACGATATCTCGGGAGCGATCATTTGAGCCATCACCTATTGGTGTGCAATTTTGGCGTTGGGTGATAAATCGCACGAAAAGCATACAGCAAGCTCGAAGAAGCGAACATTTTCCCGTCACCAAATCGAAAAGAAAATTTCGGGTACGATCGCAGCTGAGTTTAATAGATAAGCACGAAAAGTGGGATGCAACATTGGTTCGCATCGCCCCTCCTTACTTTTGATTGAAAGATTTTAATGTCCGATAACTTCGATGAGCACGACTGGAAACGCTTTCTTAAAAGCTTGGGAGAAGATCCCGACCGGCCAGGCTTAGTAGAAACGCCGGCTCGAGTTACAAAGGCATGGAAGCATTGGTCTTCTGGTTATGGACAAAATCCAGCCGATGTTTTGAAAGCATTTGAAGATGGCGCGGAGGAGTACAACGAATTAATCGTCGTTCGCAATATTCCTGTGTATAGCCATTGCGAACATCATCTCGCACCTTTTTTTGGCAAAGCGACTGTCGGCTATATGCCGGATGGGAAGATCGTTGGTTTGTCTAAACTCACGCGTTTAGTCGAATGTTTTGCAAAACGTTTGCAAGTACAAGAACGCCTCACCATTCAAGTCGCGAATGCGTTAATGGAAAATTTGCAGCCTAAAGCGGTTGGGGTGGTGATTCGTTGTCGCCATCTTTGTATGGAAAGTCGCGGTATTAAAACTGCCGGTGAAGAAACGGTCACCTCCGCAATGTTGGGAGAGTTACAGCCTAATCTTGCCATGCGTACCGAATTTCTTCATCTTGCGCGTGAGGATCTGGGTCATTGGTAGAATGAACTAGGCGTCACTTTTTCTTCTTGGTCGCTCCAGAGCTCTTTTTAATCGCCAGCATGGTGCCGCGACAATTTGCTGAACCGCAGCGGCATTCATAGGCGGCTTTGAGCTTTTTTGTCATACGCATATCAATGATCAGGCCGTAGTCGTAACATAATTCTTCACCGCGCCGAATATCGTTTAGCGCGTGTATGAATACGCGGCCTTTCTCTTCTTTTGCTTCGCAATTCGGATCACACGCGTGGTTGATCCAGCGCGCATCATTACCTTGATCTCCTCCATCAATAAGCTTTCCGCTTTCAAGACTAAAGAAAAACGTGTGATGCGGATTATCGGGATCTAGCCCAAAACGTTTGTCAGCTTGTTTGTCGGTGATGCGCTTGCCTTCGTATTCAATAATTTGCGTTCCTGCAGGAATTTTGCGAATTGCAAACACGCCTTGCCCATGTACTTTGGAATGTTTGACTCGAATAAGAGATTCAGAAGGAGTACTGCAGCTCTTGCGTGTTGATTTCATGGATAGGTATTAGATGGGTAAAAATGCCATAGCTGATCATGATATCGGGGGGCATTGTTTATACACAAGCAGCTTTTGAATTTTTAGTGACTTACGCTGTATTTGCTAGGTGTACACGCGTTTTGTAAATTTTTCAAAAGATCGGTAAATTTTCCCTGCCCCGACTGAAAGAAGGCTATTTCGCGTTGATTTGCGGTCTGGTTTGACTTGGCATGTCAATTGCACACGCCACCATGCTTTGCTTATTCAGAGCGTTGGTTTGTGTACTGCTTAATCTAGGAGAAAGCCTATGTCTTCCAAAATCGTATCGTCGTATTCATCCGTGGCGTTGATCGCGCTATTCGGCGGAGGGCTCATGCTCAACACGTCACTTGTCTACCCTCAAAGCGCAGACGTGGGAGTGTCGACCAATGTAACCAATAAGAGCTCATCGGGCGCATCGAATATGGGTAGCTCGAGTTCGTCAGCGCGTTTTAGTAAATCTGATGAAAAGTTAGTTGTGCAATTAGCTCAGGCAAATATTTCAGAAATCAACATAGCCAAACTTGCAGAAGAAAAATCTAAAAATGATCAGGTGAAGACGCTGGCAAAAAAAATGATGGATGATCACAGCAAAGCCTTAGATGAGCTTAAGCAGTTGGCTCAAATGAAAGGCATGACCTTACCTACCGAGACTGATCGACAACAAAAACTCGTAGAAAATCGATTGACGGCTTTATCGGGTGAAAAATTTGATAAGCAGTACGTCGAACAAATCGCAGAACGCGCTCGTAAAGGCGAACATAAACTACTGCTTCAGGTTGGGGCCAAGGCGCAGGATATGGAGTTAAAAAATTACGCCACTAAAACCTTAGCGGTCATTGAATCACAACAGCAATTGGTGAAGGACACCAGTCGCAGCATTGAATCCGGTAGTCACGGTAAAAGTGATTCGGGCGCGAGTAGTGGCGGGGGTATGCGCGAGAAAAGCCGTCCAGCTTACGGCCAATAAGTGTTTTTGGGCGGCTGGGTACACTGGAGTAGAAGGATAGTGCCCAATAGCAGGCCTTGCAGAAGTAAAATGAGGCCTTGCTCCGCCCCACACTACTGGCGAGGGGCCCTTTCGCTCAACGAGTGGGTCGCTGCCGATTTTTTTCATGCTGCGACTCACCGACCTTCAATTACCGTTAAATCATCCTGAATCCGCACTGCGCGAGGCTTTGCTTGCGCGCTTGGGATTGGCCGACGATCAGTTACTCGCGGTTCGAATATTTCGCCGTGCTGCCGATGCGCGTAAAAAAAGCGCCATTCACTTGGTCTACACGGTAGACGTTGAAGTTGTAGATGAAGCGAGCGTAGTAGCGAAGCTCAAGCCCACCAGCAAAATCAGCATCACACCAGCAATGGACTATCAGTTTGTTGCGCAGGCTGGCAAGTCTCCAGCATTGCGTCCTATCGTAATTGGATTTGGTCCGTGCGGATTATTTGCTGCGCTCATACTGGCACAGGCCGGTTTTAATCCATTAATCATAGAGCGTGGAAAACAAGTCAGAGAACGCACTAAAGATACCTTTGGACTCTGGCGTAAGCGTGAGTTGCATCCTGAATCGAATGTGCAATTTGGTGAGGGTGGTGCCGGCACTTTTTCGGATGGCAAATTGTGGACACAAGTCAGTGATCCACAACACTATGGACGCAAGGTTCTCGAAGAATTTGTAAAGGCCGATGCACCACCTGAAATTATGTATGTCAGCAAGCCGCATATAGGCACGTTCAGATTAGTAAAAATGCTTGAACAGATGCGCGCCAACATTATTGAATTAGGCGGCGAGTTCCGTTTCGAACAAAAAGTGGATGACTTAGAGATCGTTAATGGAGAGATGCGCGGTGTCATGCTTTCAACCGGAGAGCACATACCTGCGAATCATGTAGTGCTTGCCGTTGGCCATAGCGCGCGCGATACCTTTCAGATGCTGCATCGTTGTGGCGTGTATGTTGAAGCTAAGCCTTTTTCAATTGGTTTTCGTATCGAGCATCCGCAATCCTTGATAGACAGAGCGCGCTATGGTGCGAGTGCGGGAAATCCGATACTGGGCGCGGCAGATTACAAATTAGTTCATCACGCTAGCAATGGGCGTTCGGTATATAGCTTTTGTATGTGTCCGGGCGGTACGGTGATCGCAGCAACGTCCGAGACGGGGCGAGTGGTCACCAATGGCATGAGTCAGTATTCGCGGAATGAACGCAATGCAAATGCTGGCATTGTGGTGGGTATAACACCGGAAGATTACCCAGATGGACCGCTCGCAGGAATTGATTTTCAGCGTGAACTCGAGTCGCGTGCGTATGTATTAGGCGGTTCGAACTACAACGCTCCTGGTCAGTTAGTGGGTGATTTCATTGCAGGTAAATCATCGCAAGTTTTTGGTGAGGTGCTGCCTTCGTATCAACCGGGTGTGAGCCTGGGTGAGCTAGACACTGCTTTGCCCTCGTATGCGATAGAAGCCATACGTGAAGCACTACCAGCCTTTGATCGCCAGATACGTGGTTTTGCGATGAATGATGCTGTATTGACGGGTGTTGAAACGCGTACCTCATCACCTGTGCGTGTGCGCCGCGGTGCTGATTTTCAGAGCATCAATACACGTGGACTTTATCCTGCGGGTGAGGGTGCTGGTTATGCTGGCGGCATTATGTCGGCGGCGATTGATGGCATTCGAATAGCTGAAGCAGTCTCTCTCGCTATGAGCCGCACAAAGTAAAAAGAGCCGCGGCTGCGGCTCTTTTCATTCGTACTCTTGTACTCTTACAAATTACTGTTTCTTGCTGCGAGCAGGCTTTTGAGTCGTTGACGCAAAGTGCTTGGTTGATTCAGCGACATTTTCTTCTATCGTTTCGATGGCGTGCTTGGTTGCTTTGGTCAGCTGCTCATAGGCACTGTGACTATTGGCAACGCTGGCTTTCAGCATTTCAATCGCTTTTTCTGAACCTGCCGGTGCGGCCTTCGACAATTCATCGATCAGTTTGTTGACCTGACGTGACGTTTCAGCCATTTGTGTTTCAGTCGCTTTAGCGAGTTCAGCTTGGGTTTTCGTAGCAATGCTGGCCAATTGGCGACCGTAGGCGAGCGCTTTTTCTGCGTTGGGCTGAGCATGGGCAGAGGTCAATTGCATGACTTCTTGTGCATCTTTAGCAGCCAATACTTGTTTAGCTGCTGCCGATGCATGCTCCAGCGATGCTTTGGCAGTGGCCATATTTAGTTCGGCGACTTCGGCGACGGTTGTCAGTGCTTTGGCGGCAAACTCGTTCAAAGCAGCCAGATGAGAATCAATGCTTGCCTTAGTGGCGTTGGATAATTGGGTTGCGGACGTAAACATGGCGTTTCTCCCTAAAATGATGAATTCGATTTAATCGTATCAGCGGCGCCGTATTTTGTGCGCTGCAATAAATCGTATTTTAGGGTGATGAGATGGTGTGTCAAGCGTTTTTTGTGCAGAGCAGCAAAAAAATTGATCTGGAACGGTTTGACACTGCCAAATAGATAACTTCATCCCTCAACGACGGCTCTTTGCAAGGATTATGGGCGGAAAGCACTCTCACCTATAATCGTTCCACCCTAGATCTCGGCCGGGCCTAGTCCTGCGCTTGATGAAGTCAAAGAGAATGAATAGAGAACACTTCCCCCATTGGCCGGCCGGTCTTCCCTACACGCTTACCACGCCACAAACAACGCTGGTCGCCAACCTCGATATATCGGCGCTGCGCTACCCGGAAAAAACCGCGATGGTTTTTTTTGGAAAAAATATCACTTACAGAGCGCTCAAAGCGGAGGTTGATTTACTCGCAGCTTATCTACAGCAGTGCGGGATTAAACGCAGTGATCGTGTGATCTTACAAATGCAAAACAGCCCGCAATTCGTGATGGCGTTTTATGCCATCTTGCGTGCCGACGCCATCGTTGTACCGGTCAACCCAATGTTGTTAACGGATGAATTGCGTCATACGGTGGAAGATAGTGGTGCAGAAATTGCGATCTCTTCCCAAGAGCTCTTACCTCAAATTACCCCACTATTAGGTGCAACTGATTTACGTCGTATCGTCGTGGCCTGTTACGCCGATTATCTGACCGATGAAGATAACGATGTTCCCAGTTGGTTGAGCGCACCACGCCAGCCGCTGCACGATGACAGGCTGACCGCTTGGAGCGATGCGATTGCCCAAGCGCGCTCACCAGCAACTGCGCTAGCGGGCCCGGAAGATTTGGCCTGCATGCCCTATACCTCGGGCACAACGGGCCGGCCTAAAGGCTGTATGCATACGCACAGCGCGGTGATGTACAACGCGATGAGCGGCGCTATGTGGGCTGGTGCGGGCTCACCTGATCATGTGGTGTTGCTATCGCTACCTTTGTTTCATGTTACTGGTATGCAGATAAGTATGAACACAGCGATTTACGCAGGCGCGACCTTGATCATCATGCCGCGTTGGGATCGTGATCTCGCTGGTCGCTTGATCACAAAACACAAAGTCACGAGTTGGACCAGCATTCCCACCATGATGATCGATTTTTTATCTAACCCCAAATTAGCGGAATACGACATTACGAGTCTAAAGCGTGTCTCTGGAGGTGGTGCGGCAATGCCTGCGGCGATTGCGCAAAAATTACTCGACATGACGGGCCTGCGCTATATGGAAGGTTATGGTTTGTCTGAAACGATAGCAACCTCGCACTCCAATCCCATACAGCGACTTAAGCAGCAATGTTTGGGTATTCCTATATTCGGTGTGGATTCGCGCATCATCGATCCTGAAACGCATCGTCAACTGCCAGCGAATGAAATAGGTGAAATCATTATTCACGGGCCACAGGTGTTAGTGGGCTATTGGCGCGATGAACAAAAAACTCGCGAAGCATTCATAGAAGTAGATGGAAAAAAATTCTTTCGATCGGGAGACTTAGGCTATCGCGATGACGAAGGTTTTTTCTTCTTTACCGATAGACTAAAGCGCATGATCAATGCGAGTGGCTACAAAGTATGGCCAGCAGAAGTCGAGGCAATGATGTACAAACATCCTGAGATACTAGAATGCTGCATCATCTCGACCCAAGATGATTATCGTGGTGAGACAGTTAAAGCGGTCGTGGTAAAAAAACCGGGTAGTGACATAAGCGGAGAAAATTTAATGCAATGGGCACGAACACAAATGGCTGCGTACAAAGTACCGCGAGTCGTTAGTTTTGTTGATTCGCTACCCAAATCTGCCACTGGCAAAGTGATGTGGCGTCAATTACAGGAAGCTGAGCGCACACAATGAGCATCATCCTTAGTACGTTGAATGCTCGCTTTTCTCACGCCTCTTTAGGCTTACGCTATCTGATGGCCAACATGGGAGAGTTGGCTTCCATTACACAAATTCAGGAATTTGTGATCGGCGTTCGCGCAGCCGACATCGTCGAAAAATTGTTAGCGCATCAGCCCCGCATTATTGGTTTTGGCGTGTACATCTGGAACGTGGATGAGATTACTCATATCGTTGCGCTGCTCAAGCGGGTGGCGCCGGAGGTCATCATCGTTCTTGGTGGGCCGGAGGTCTCGTATGAACCCGATGAACAAGCGATCGTTAAGCTAGCCGACTATGTAGTGACTGGCTGGGGCGACATCACCTTTACCAGCTTGTGTGCCGCGATCCTGCATGGACCTAAGCCTTTAATGAAAATCCATGCTGGCGAGCAGCCTCCTCTGGAGCAAATTGCGTTTCCTTATGCGCATTACACCGAACACGACATCGCTCATCGAAAGGTGTACGTCGAAGCCTCGCGTGGCTGCCCGTTTAAATGTGAATTTTGTTTGTCCGCATTGGACAAAACTGCTTGGCCATTTCCATTGGATGATTTGCTGGGAGAGTTAGAGGGACTCTATGCGCGCGGAGTACGCGAGTTTAAATTTGTCGACCGCACCTTCAATTTAAATATCGCTAATAGTCGACGCATCCTGCAGTTTTTCCTCGACAAGTTGGAGGCCAATCCAACGGATCCCGTGTTCGCGCATTTCGAATTAGTGCCCGATCATTTGCCCGATTCTTTAAAAGACATGGTGCAACAGTTTCCGGCCGGGTCATTGCAGTTTGAAATAGGCATACAAACTTTTAACGTTGATGTGCAGGGCTTGATTAGTCGAAAACAAAATAATGAAAAAGCCGCTGAGAATTTGCGTTGGCTGCGCGAACAAACCCATGCGCATTTACATGTTGATTTGATTGCAGGTTTGCCAGGTGAAGACATTGAAAGTTTTGCGCGCGGATTTGATCGACTCGTAGCGCTGCAACCGCATGAAATTCAATTTGGTATCTTGAAGCGTTTGCGCGGTGCGCCTATTAGTCGTCACACTAAAAACTATGGGCTAATTTTTGATTCGTCACCGCCGTACACCATATTGGCTACTGACCGTATCGATTTCAATGCCATGCAGCGATTGATACGGTTTGCGCGCTATTGGGATTTGGTGGCCAATAGCGGGCGCTTCAAATCACTATTGCCTGCAGTGTTGGCAGATACGCCGTTTGCACGCTTTCTTGCGCTATCGGATTGGCTATACGCTAAAACGGATGCGACACACAGAATTTCGCCGGAGCGTTTGGGTGGATTATTGAACGAGTGGTTGGAGAGTGTGAATCACGATAGTCAGGTAGCCATCGCGCCATTAAATCAGGTCAATGCATCGATAACAAAGACAGATCGCGCTACGTCAGGAACGCAGCGACAGCAAAGGCATCAGGCTGCGTGACCTTTGGCAGATGCGCGCCAGGCTTCGATTAGTGCGAGTGCTTCTTCGCTAAGAGACGTCAAAGGTAAAACGCGCGCACGCTCGAAAATCATCAACGCATAAGTATCTGCTAGCGCGTTGACTTCGGGCGAGAGTGCACGCTCTTCTCCAGTCGCTGGCCGCATGCGACGCCAATAATTTATGGCTTCTTCTAGTTCGGTGAGGGTGACATCCATGGCGCTATTGTACCGGCAGTGGCTGCCGGTACGGATTTCGTTGCGATTAATCGAGACCGAGCTCTTTGCTGAGCAAATCAGCGCCGGCTGCCAAGGCCTGCAATTTGGCGGCAGCGATATCGCGTGGCAGCGTCACTAAGCCACAATTAGTACAGCCATGGATGTGTTTAACATCGACATACTTTAGTGCGCGGCGCAATACATCCGCTACCTGCTCTGGCGTTTCAACGGTGGATGTCGCTACATCAATGGCGCCCACCATGACGTCTTTGCCTTTTAGCATGGCAATCAATTCCATAGGCACGCGCGAGTTCTGGCATTCCAAACTGACTTGATCGATCGTGCTGTTAGCTAGCAGCGGAAATACATGTTCATACTGACGCCATTCTTCGCCCAAGCCTTGCTTCCATTTAATGTTGGCTTCTATCCCATAGCCATAGCAAATATGTACGGCCGATTTGCAGCTCAAGCCTTGCGCTGCACGTTCAAGTGTTTTTACACCCCAATCACGCACTTCATCGAAAAATACATTAAATGCTGGTTCATCGAATTGCACGACATCGATACCGGCTGCGGCCAGCTCAAGCGCTTCTTGATTTAAGATTTCAGCAAACGCCCAAGCGAGTTTTTCGCGGCTTTTGTAGTAATCGTCGAACAGCGTATCGATCATCGTCATAGGGCCTGGCAGCGTGAACTTGATCGGGCCTTTGGTTAATTTGCGTAGGCGCTTGGCATCTTCTACAAACACGGATTTCGTGCGTACGACTTCATCAATCACGACCGGCACATCGGCGTCATAACGATTACGAATGCGCACGGTTTTTCTATTAACGAAATCGACGCCGCCGAGGTGTTCAATAAACGTGGTAACGAAATGCTGGCGAGTTTGTTCACCATCGCCAATCACGGTAATGCCAGCACGCAGTTGATCATCTACTGCCAGTCGCATCGCATCCGCTTTGGCTTGTTCAAGTGCTTCGCCTTGCAGCTGCCATGGCGCCCAGAGTTTTTCTGGTTCAGCTAGCCAAGCTGGTTTAGGCAAGCTGCCTGAAATGGCGGTTTTAATGCGTTGGCTCATGATGTCTCCAGAGACTAGTTATTATTATTAAGGGTGTAGAAACCACGCAGAAATTTACGTAGTGCGGTGCTTCATAAATTTTTCTAATCGCTGGACACCGAGTTCGAGTTTATCGAGCGAGCTGGCAAAGCACCAGCGAATAGCGCCTTCACCTTCGGGGCCAAATGCGCTACCGGGTGCTAAGCCTATGCCGGCTTCTGCAACGAGTTGTTTACACAGCGCTAGCGAATCTTTTTCGCCCTGTATTTTAAAGAACAAGTACATGGCACCTTTAGGCAATGGCGCAATGACGCCGGCTTCGCGAAAAAAAGGCCGCGAGAGTTGTTCGTACAAATAATTGCGTGCGAGTGTGTAGCGTTCAAGCGTGTGAGTGATAATTTCCTCGCCACGTTCGATGGCAACGATACCGGCCTGTTGCACAAAACCCGGTGCGCAGGAAGTGTTGTATTCGATCAGTTTGCCTAGATCAGCGATGAGTGATTCAGGTGCTTGTATCCAACCTAATCGCCAGCCCGTCATTAACCACGATTTAGAAAAACTATTGATGGAAACTACGCGCTCATCCGGTTCAGCTAAATTCAGAAATGAGGGCGCACACGGCGGTGTACCGGGTGCCTGATCGTAAACTAGGCGTTCATACACATCGTCGGCGATGAGCCAGATACCGTGTTTGCGGCAATGCGCTAGTACGGTGTCTTGTTGTTCTTTGCTAATTACCCAGCCCGTAGGATTGTTGGGCGAATTTAAAAGTAAGGCTTTTGTGTCCGGCGTTAGTGCAGCTAATAGCTCATCTAAATCCAGCTCCCAGACAGGGTCGTTTTTTTTCGTATTTAGCTGCAGCGATACGGTGACGACTTCAGCGCTAAGGATTTTTGGAATCTCGACCAAATTCGGCCACAGCGGAGTAACGATCACCACACGATCGCCCGGATTGAGCAGTAATTGTGCGGTCAGCATGAGCGCAGATACGCCCGATGAGGTCAGTGCAATCGAACTCGCTTGAGTTGGCTTGTGCAGACGTGATGAATACGCAGCCAGTGTCTCTCGCAGTGCGGGTAAACCGAAGTTTTGCGTGTAAAAAGTTTCACCCGCATCTAAGGAGTGTTTG
>CAINAY010000403.1 GCA_903846425.1 uncultured Noviherbaspirillum sp. | reverse complement strand
GTCAGATGAAAAACACGGTTTGATGAAGACCATCATGAATGCGCTGGACGCACAAAAAGTAACCGCCATTTTTGTAGAACATGATGTGGATATCGTTTCGCAGTACTCCACTCGCGTCGCTGCATGGATAGCCGGTCGCATTGCGGCGGATGGCTCGCCAGAAAAAGTGTTGGCCGATCCTGAAATTCGCAAAAACGTGATCGGAGAGTGACATGTTAAAAATCGATAACGCTAGCGCGCGTATTGCAGGGATTACCGTATTGCGTGACATAACAACGGAATTTAAACCGGGACAGTTACTTGCTGTAGTAGGTCGCAATGGCGCTGGCAAGACTACGCTACTACGGGCCATTATGGGCTTGTTGCCACTTTCATCCGGCAGCATTTCAATTGAAGGTCATGATCTAAGCAAAATTCCTGGACACCGTCGCACAGAGTTTGGTATCGGCTACGCTCCCGAAGATCGTGCGATGTTTCCAACGTTTACAGTGGAAGAAAATCTACGACTCTCTTGCGAAGTATTAGGCTTGCCTCGTGCCGAAGCAGATCGACGATTAGCGCGCGTGTTGGAAGTGGTGCCTCAGTTAGAGCCGATGTTGGTGCGTTCAGGCGCTGCCTTGTCGGGTGGTCAGGGAAAAATGGCCGCACTCGGTCGCGCACTGATGGCAGGTACTCGACTTGTTTTACTTGATGAACCATTTCAAGGATTAGCGCCTGTACTCGCGAATCAATATGCTGAGTCGCTGCGCAAACTGCATCAACTCTCTCCTGAATTGTGCATCGTTGTGACGGAATCTAATCGTAGTCTGCTGCGTGATTTGCCTGATGCCACCTTAACGCTTGAGCGTGGTGAGCTCGTCGTAGGCGAATTAGCGGCACACTAAAAACGATTAAACGAATCACTAATAATAATTAACTACATAAACATCGGAGACAACACATGCCAACTTTGCTGATAGATGGTAAATGGGTAGCGGCCACGGGTGGCCAGACCATTGACGTCATCAATCCCTGCGACGCAAAAGTATTCACCACCATTGATCGCGGTACCGCTGCGGATATTGATCTGGCTGTGAAAGCCGCGCAACGCGCTATGGATGGCGCTTGGGGACATTTGACAGCAACGGAACGCGGCCGAATTTTGGTTAAGGCGGGTGAGCTGATTTTAAAAAATGGTGAAGAGATAGCGCAGATAGAGGCGCGCGATACTGGCAAACCATTGTCCGTGGCACGTGCAGACGTGGTCGCTGTTGCCCGTTATTTTGAATACTACGGTGGCGCAGCCGACAAGCATCACGGTGAACAAATTCCTTACCTCAATGGTTATAACGTTCAAGTAGTGCGTGTGCCTCACGGGGTTGCCGCCTTAATCATTCCTTGGAACTATCCGGCACAAATGTTTGGCCGCACGGTAGCGCCTGCATTAGCGGCTGGTAATGCATGTGTGTTGAAGCCTTCTGAAGATGCCTGTATGTCAGGATTAAAGTTGGCTGAACTATTGGTTGAAGCAGGATTACCAGCGGGTGCTCTCAATCTAATTACTGGTTATGGCTACGAAGCAGGCGCGGCATTGACATCCCATCCGGACATTAACTATGCAAGCTTTACTGGCTCACCTGAAGTTGGCGCAATGGTTCAGGAATCAACGGCTAAGCATTCAGTAGCTTGCACGTTAGAACTTGGCGGCAAATCACCGCAAATCGTTTTTAATGATGCCGATCTAGACAAGGCAATACCTATCATCGTCAAGGCGATTACCCAGAATGCCGGTCAAACCTGTTCTGCAGGAAGTCGTTTGTTGATTCAAGAAGATATCTACGACAAAGTCGTGGCGCGAGTGGCAGAGGCGTTCAAAAAAGTTCGCGTAGGTACACCTGAGATGGATTTCGACTGTGGTCCTATCGTCAACAAAAAACAATTCGAACGCGTTAACAGCTTTATTGATGACGCAATCAAGAGCGGTGTTCCGCTGCTGGCGCGTGCAACTGTCGCTGATGGTGTTTCTAAAGAGGGCTACTTTGTAGCTCCTGCTTTATTTGGAGCGGTGCCACGCGATCATCGCTTAGCGTGCAAAGAAGTGTTTGGCCCGGTGCTATCGGCGATGCCTTTTAAAGATGAAGAAGATGCGGTTCAATTAGCTAACGCCACTGAATATGGCTTGGTATCGGGTATCTGGACTGAAAATGGTGGACGCCAGCAGCGTTTGGCTAAACGTATGCAGTCGGGACAAGTCTTCATCAATTGTTACGGAGCAGGCGGTGGTGTTGAATTGCCGTTTGGTGGCATGAAACGCAGTGGTCACGGTCGTGAAAAAGGCTTTGTCGCGCTGGAAGAATTCAGCACACTGAAAACCATTGTTCAGCATCACGGTTAATCACAATTAGTAACGAAAAAATTAGGTATTACGGAGACGACATGGGACAACTGCAAGGAAAAGTAGCCATCATCACAGGCGCAGGTAGTGGCTTCGGCGAAGGCATGGCTGAGGCGTATGTGCGCGAAGGTGCAAAAGTTATTATCGCGGATCTGAATGCAGCAGCCGGTGAGCGTGTAGCCAAAGCTTTAGGTTCGAATGCGAAAGCGGTAGCGACGGATGTGGCAAATATGGATTCTGTTACTGCTATGGTTAAGGCGTGTATTGATAGCTTTGGCGTCCCTGATATCGTCATCAACAACGCAGGTACCACACATAAAAATCAACCCATGCTGCAGGTTGATGAAAAAACCTTCGATCGCATGTTTGCGGTTAACGTTAAATCGATTTACTACATGGCTCATGCGGTGATTCCTGCTATGCGCGAGCGAGGTAAGGGCGGTGTGATTTTGAATGTGGGCTCCACCGCCGGTATTCGTCCACGTCCAGGTTTGTCTTGGTACAACGGCTCCAAAGGTGCAGTGAACTTACTTTCAAAAGCGATGGCCGTTGAACTCGCTCCCGATCGTATTCGCGTCAATGCAATATGCCCCGTAATGGGTGCGACGGGTTTACTCGCTGATTTTATGGGCGTGCCCGACACACCTGAGAATCGCGCTAAATTTGTCTCAACGATTCCTCTGGGTCGTTTTTGTGAGCCACGTGATATGGCCGCAGCTGCGGTGTTTCTAGCTACCGATGCCGCTGAATTTTTGACCGGTTTAGAATTTCCTGTTGATGGTGGTCGCACTATCTGATGCATTGATATTTTCGGAGAATTTGTATGAAAACGCGTGCCGCCGTATTACATACGCTTGATATGAAAACGCCGTTTGCAAACAGCAAGCCGTTAAAGATTGAAGAGATTGAGCTGGATGAACCGGGCCTGGGTGAAGTGCTGGTCAAAATGACTGCCGCCGGTTTATGCCATTCCGATTTATCAGTCATCACCGGTGTGCGCCCGCGCCCAGTGCCTATGGCCTTGGGTCATGAAGCTTCAGCGACGGTGATGAAAGTCGGTGATGGCGTTGTGAATTTAAAACCCGGTGACCATGTGGTACTGGTATTTGTACCTAGCTGCGGTAACTGCATGCCGTGTATGGAAGGGCGCCCTGCTTTGTGTGAACCCGGTGCTGAAGCGAATGGTAAGGGCACGTTGTTGTCCGGTGCGCGTCGTTTGCACTTGGGTCAACAAGCAGTAAATCATCACGTAGGTGTGTCAGCTTTTGCGGAACATGCGGTGGTGTCACAACGCTCGTGCGTAAAGGTTGAACAAGATATCGATCCGGTCGAATCAGCCTTATTTGGTTGTGCTGTGTTGACCGGTGTGGGTGCGGTCGTAAACACAGCCAAGGTACAACCAGGCCAGACCGCTGCCGTGATTGGTTTAGGTGGTGTGGGCATGTGCTCTCTATTGGGAGCTGTGGCATCGGGTGCGGTTGAAGTGATTGCTATTGATTTGAATGACGAAAAATTAAAAGCCGCGCGAGAATTGGGCGCGACGTTTACTGTCAACGCACGAGATCCAGATGCCGCTGCAAAGGTGAGGGAATACACCAAAGGTGGTGTTGATTTCGCTTTCGAGATGGCGGGTGTGACACCTGCGATGGAACTCGCGTATCGCATTACAAAACGTGGTGGCACGACTGTTACTGCCAGCCTGTTTCATCCGCAGCACACCTGGCCGATTCAGCAAGTCAGTTTGGTGGCTGAAGAACGTACAGTTAAAGGCAGCTATATTGGTTCATGCATTCCATCGCGCGACATTCCGCGCTACATAGGTTTATATTTACGCGGCAAGCTACCGATTAATAAATTGTTGGGTGAACGACTGAAGCTCGACGATATCAATCGTGGCTTTGATAAACTCGACGCAGGCGAAAGCATGCGTGATTTGGTGGTGTTCTAATAACCACCACCATCATCACACATCACATACAGATCAACAGGGAAGTGCTATTGACAGTACTTCCCTGTGTTTATGCATTCATTACCGTCCTATTTGGTTTGCCGTGCATATCCGAAACACGATAGCGTGTCCGTCGATCACCCATCAAGTCGCGCAGATCACGAATACTTAACTGAGTCACTTCGTGCATTCGAATTAATAACGACGCTCCGACTGGCAAAGTACGATGCCGTATTTTGCTAATAACCGGTGCCGTAACTTCCAGCGCCCGTGATAAAGCCGCATCATTTTTTAGATGCATTCGCTCGCGCAAGGTATCTAGTAATCGATTCGGATCATAGGTTTCCTGTGATGACAATGTGTGAGTATGCAATTCGCGTTGCACGGGTTCCATGAAATTCCTCATATCAAAGTAATGCGAGCACTAAAATACAAAATCACCATATGCCAAAGGTATAACCTGCGGGCATAGCCATGGGGCTGGAAACCAAGGGCCTGTAGCTGCCGTAAGGATCAAATGAACCCAGTCCCAGATTCATCGTTTGCGGCATAAGACGCGGTGGCTCACGATACACATTGGCAAGCGACTGCATCATGGGCGAGCTCATACCAGCGCTCATCATCTGGGGCGAATACAAGGGAGCAAGTCCAACCGCGCGCATGACGTCCGGCATTCCAAAACCGATACGTCGCTGGTCGCCGGGTACTACTGGTCGACACGACATTTTGATGACTTGAAAAAGTCGTTCAACGCGCTCAGCACTGCGCTGACCCACAGACCCCTGAAATTCAGGATGATGTGCCAATACCAAAGCCGCTAATCCTGCCACATGCGACGCTGCCATGGAGGTGCCATCCCACGCAGCAAAATTATTTTCTGGTACCGATGAGGTGATAGCGACACCGGGAGCACATACAGCCACTTCAGGACCGAAGCAGCTAAAGCGTGCAACAAAAAAACCATTCGCATCGACATTGGGTGTCACGGTCTGCGTGTGATAACTATCGGGTGGGAATTCATTCAGTCGTCCAATCGCTGCAACAGCCATCACATTAGGTGATGACGCAGAATACTGAACCGGCCCCGAAGAATTGCCCGCAGCGACAATACACGCAACACCCGCTTGCTTGGCACGCATGATTTGCTGCTCAAGCGCTTCAGAGGGTTGCGCGCCTCCTAAGCTCAGGTTAACCACATCAATTTGTTTTTCAATGCAGTATTCAAGGGCTTCAATTAATTGACTAATTTGACCAGCAGGGAATAGCTTGATCGCATGGACCTCAGCTTCAGGAGCAAAGCCACGTATACCTGACGTTGAATCCTGACC
>CAINAY010000402.1 GCA_903846425.1 uncultured Noviherbaspirillum sp. | reverse complement strand
TTCACTACCTGTGTGGAATTTTCTAAAACTCGCCGTGTGCGCAATTTTTTTTGGGGTGGTAATGCGATAGCCATTTCAGCGAGTGCGCGCATTGCATGTGCTGTATAAGCCAGAGAAATTTCCGGTTCATTTTGAACTACTTGCAAAACCTCTCGCTGATGTACCTTATTAATCGACGACATGTGATGAAGCATTTTTGCCGAGTCAATAGGACGGCTAGTACGCCAATCGAGTACATAGTTGTACAACCAATAGTGCTTTACATCTTCAGGCATATCATCAAGTACATGCCGACGTGGCCTCAGTATCGGCATCGGTTCACTATCACTCGCTTCACTATCGGTTTCGCTGGTCGTTCTTACCAACGTATCGCTGTCGCTATCATTCAACATAAGAGCGCGCTGCGACAGCGCTGAAGATGACAGGGTTTGAGAAACACTCACAATCGACCTCTTTATAAATAGTTAATTGAAAAAGAATTGCAAACAGGGGTTTAGCGCTAGCTGCCAGCACAAGCCGACTGGTTGGTGGTTAAAGCTATTTCGCACGGGGTTATTAAGTTAATACTCGCTTCAGCCCGCTTATAATGGATGGCTTATAAAAATCACCCACCTTCAGAAAAATCATGGAATTAGCCAAGGCCTTTGAGCCAGCCGAAATCGAACAACACTGGCGCGCGGAGTGGGAGAAGCGTAACTACTTCGCCGCGACTCTGGATGAAAGCAAACCTTCATTCTCGATACAGCTGCCGCCGCCCAATGTGACCGGCACACTGCACATGGGTCATGCGTTCAATCAAACCATCATGGATGGTCTGACTCGCTACTACCGCATGCGCGGGCACAACACCGCCTGGATTCCTGGCACAGATCATGCCGGCATTGCAACGCAGATCGTGGTCGAGCGCCAGCTCGATGCACAAAAAATCTCACGTCATGATCTGGGTCGCGAAAAATTTTTGGAAAAAGTGTGGCAGTGGAAAGAGCATTCCGGATCGACCATCACCGGACAAATGCGCCGCATGGGTGCATCAACCGATTGGAGTCGTGAATATTTCACGATGGACGACAAAATGTCCCAAGCGGTCACGGAAGTTTTCGTGCGCTTGTACGAACAAGGTCTGATTTATCGCGGTAAGCGCTTGGTTAACTGGGATCCGGTCTTAGGGACCGCGGTGTCGGATCTCGAAGTGGTGGCTGAAGAAGAAGATGGCAGCATGTGGCATATCCGCTACCCCTTGGTTGATGGTAGCGGTCACCTCACTGTCGCTACGACACGACCAGAAACCTTGTTGGGTGATGTGGCGGTCGCAGTTGATCCTACCGATGAACGCTACATCCATTTGGTGGGCAAAGAACTAACGCTACCTTTGACTGGCCGCACCATACCCGTGATCGCCGATAGCTATGTCGATAAAGAATTTGGTACTGGCTGCGTAAAGATCACTCCAGCGCATGATTTCAACGACTATGCCGTTGGTCAGCGTCACGGACTTGCGCAGATCAATATTTTTACGTTGGATGCAAAGATCAATGAAAATTCACCTGCGGCATATCAAGGCTTAGATAGATTTGCAGCGCGCAAGCAAATCGTCGCTGATCTGGACGCACAAGGATTACTGGAATTAGTTAAACCACACAAACTGATGGTGCCGCGTGGTGACCGTACCGGTGTAGTGATAGAACCTATGCTCACCGATCAATGGTTTGTAGCGATGAGCAAACCAGCTCCTGAGGGAACGCACTTTCCTGGCAAATCGATTGCTGAAGTCGCCCTTGAAAAAGTCGCGCATGGCGACATTAAATTTGTGCCAGATAATTGGAGCACGACGTATAACCAATGGCTAAATAATATTCAAGATTGGTGTATTTCGCGCCAGCTATGGTGGGGACATCAAATTCCTGCTTGGTATAGCGACGCAGGTGAAATTTTTGTCGGCCGCACTGAAGCTGAAGCCACGGCCAACGCAACTGCCGCTGGTTACACAGGCAAACTTACCCGCGATGCTGATGTACTTGATACCTGGTTTTCTTCAGCCTTAGTACCCTTCTCTTCACTCGGCTGGCCTGAACAAACGCCGGACTACAAACTGTTTTTGCCTTCGTCGGTTTTAGTCACAGGCTTTGACATTATTTTCTTCTGGGTAGCGCGCATGGTGATGATGACCACGCACTTCACTGGCAAAGTACCCTTCGACACTGTGTATGTACATGGACTCGTACGTGATGCTCAAGGACAAAAAATGTCCAAATCCAAAGGCAACACGCTGGATCCGATTGATTTGATCGATGGTATTACCGTCGATGAATTAGTCGCTAAGCGCACCACCGGGCTGATGAATCCCAAACAAGCCGAGAGTATCGCCAAAGCCACGCGTAAAGAATTCGCGAATGGTATTCCTGCATATGGCACTGATGCCTTGCGCTTTACTATGGCCAGCTATGCATCGCTAGGTCGAAATATTAATTTCGATCTGGGGCGCTGCGAAGGCTATCGAAATTTCTGTAACAAGTTGTGGAATGCCACTCGCTTTGTCTTGATGAACACCGAAGGCAAAGATTGTGGATTGGATGATCACGGCGCTGATGCTTGTGCACCGGGTGGCTATCTGGATTTTTCGCAAGCGGATCGATGGATAGTCTCCCTGCTTCAGCGTACTGAAGCTGACGTTGAAAAAGGATATGCCGAATATCGCTTCGATAATATTTCTTCAGCCATCTACAAATTTATTTGGGACGAGTATTGCGACTGGTATTTGGAAGTCGCCAAAGTTCAGATACAGCAGGGTAGCGAAGGCCAGCAACGCGCAACACGTCGCACCCTCTTGCGCGTGCTTGAAACAGTGTTACGACTCGCGCACCCGATTATTCCTTTCATCACCGAACAGTTGTGGCAAACGGTAGCTCCTTTGTCTGGACGCACACTCAAGGCAGAGGGTGATTCCATCATGGTGCAGCCTTACCCAATTCCCAACCTGAAAAAAATCGATGAACAAGCTGAGGGTTGGATGGCTGAACTCAAATCGCTGACCGACGCATGTCGTAATTTGCGCGGCGAGATGCAGCTATCACCTGCACAACGCGTGCCGCTGGTCATCGAAGGCAATGATCATGCGCGCTTACAAAGTTTTGTTCCTTATTTGCAGGCGTTAGCCAAACTCTCCGAAGTACAAGTGCTTGCAAGCTTGCCAGAATCGCCGGCGCCGGTATTGGTGGTTGGCAGCACACGATTAATGCTCAAGGTAGAAATCGATATTGCTGCAGAGCGCGAGCGTGTGAACAAAGAAGTAGCACGACTCGAAGGCGAAATTGCCAAAGCAACTGCCAAGCTCAGTAATGAAAGCTTCGTTGCA
>CAINAY010000401.1 GCA_903846425.1 uncultured Noviherbaspirillum sp. | reverse complement strand
TCACGTGCGGTCAGTTCAACGATTTCGGGGGTGAGCCCATAACCGTATTCAAAACGATTCGGGACGATGTAATCCACTCGCGCACCCATGGCACGCAAACCACGCAGTGCTACAGCACAAGCGGTAGCACCATCGCAGTCGTAGTCGGCCACCACGGTAAGATTTTTTTTGGCTTCGATGGCATCCGCCAAAAAAATCGCAGCTTGGTCCACATGAGTCAGCTGGTTCGGCGGTATAAGACCACTGATTTCACTAGCCCACTGATCGGGTGAGTTGAGTCCACGCGCAACCATTAAACGTGCCATGACCGGATGCAGCCCTTGCTGCGCCAGTCGTTCCGATTCGCGCACTGAATACGCTCGTACAGTCAGGCGGGTCATGCAGCGAGGCGACCTAATGAGGGCTTGGCCCAGAATTTTCGGAAGGAGTTACGTGCTATCGACCAATACACTAAGCGCGTGCTGTCGGACAAAATCACATTCACAACCGCTAACTGGCCGCTATCGAGTGCCGCTAATGCAGGGGCGAGGTGGTCATGATCGATGATGCTCATGTTGTGTAACCAGCTTGACCAATCGTCGGCTAAGGCAGCTGAGCTTAATGAATCAAGGATATGCGTTGATGGTTCGTTAGAGCTAATGTCGAACATTTGATGCGTAGTGTTTAAGTGCGACGCCAAGGTACGCACAGCGAGTGACGATTCGTTGGCCTGTGAGCCGCCCCAAAGCCAGAGGCCGTTTACGCGTGGATGATTGTTTTGCTCGCGAGCCTCGTTCAAAGGATGCTGATGCCACAGCATTTGAACTTCATTTTGTAAGCGACGCCATTCCCGCGCGCTGCCGCCACTCGGTGACCAGACATCAATATTGTGACCGCAAGCAGCATCAGGTGTGCAGGTTCTAAAATCAGCCCACGCATCTGCTTGCATAAACCAGTAATCTTTACTGCCAAATAAAAGGCGATAGTTCTGTTCTTCAAACAAAGGATGTGCGGCATCGAATAAAGTTTTCGCTTCGCTTTCGCTTAAATTGAGCTGACGGTAGTCAGTCAAGACTAAGTGATCGCGCGCCACGTGCAAATGCACAGGTTGCACTACAAACCAATAACCCGATTCATTTTTTAACCCCAACTCCGCCATTAATGCGGTTGATATCGCGGGGCTGTTATCGGAGGTATGCCCGGCCAGCCATCGCTCGTGCGGCAAGCAGGCATCCAAGCCTGAAGCAGTTGTCTTGCTTTTCAGTGAGGCGCGCGAAAGTAGTTTGGCCATGGCGGGTGCCTGCAGCTGGGCCAACAGATCGCGGGCGTGCTCGGCGGGGGGCAGGGAAAACGGGATAACAAGGTTCAGCGCACGCATGGTGGACGCATTGTAGGCGATTTTGTTTTGTCGTTTGACTATGGCACACTGCCGTCTTTGCCGCTGTTGCCTTGGTTTTTCCCTATTTTTCAGGAGATGTGTTTGTCCTGGTTTCAAAATCCACCGTTCGAATGGACGCTAGGCTGGCGCTACACCCGTGCTGGCAAGCGCAGCGGCCGTAATAGCTTTATCTCCTTTATCTCGCTGATTTCCATGAGCGGTATCGCGCTGGGTGTAGCCGCCCTAATCGTGGTGCTGTCGGTGATGAATGGTTTTCAAAAAGAAGTTCGCGACCGCATGCTGTCAGTGCTCGCGCATGTGGAAGTGTTTGATGCCTCTGGAAGCTTGCCCGATTGGCGTGCCACATCACAGGAAGTTTTAAAGAACCCTCAAGTGCGCGGTGCTGCGCCTTATGTTGAAGCACAAGCGATGGTGATGCGCGACGATGTCGTGCGCGGCATCATGGTGCGAGGTATTTTGCCGGATCAAGAACCCAAGGTGTCT
>CAINAY010000400.1 GCA_903846425.1 uncultured Noviherbaspirillum sp. | reverse complement strand
TCTGTATTTCTCTATTTAAACGCCCATTTAAGAATGAGCGTTAGCTGACGCATATTTTGCGGCGTCGTTCTGTTTTTGTATAAAGGTTTTTGTTCATGCTCAGTACTGATCCGCACTTCGATATAACCTCACTTGGCTTAACGCTGTATAGCGACAAGATTCCGTCTCTAGTGGCTCAGGCTATGCATGCGCTCGCACGATCAAACGTGGTTTTGGTACCGATTGATAAGGAAGCAATTATTGGAGCAGGCCGCCGTACCGATAGTCATCTCAATGTAAAAAATCGGATTGAGAAGCATGGTGGAAAATTGGTGAGTGGTTGGAGTTTGGATAGAAATAAAAAGCAGATTAATGATGGAATTTTCCGTTGGACCTTTCATTCAAATTGGCTCAGCCCAGAGAATCAACTGGTGAATATAACGATTGATACTAAACAGAAGTTTTCGGAGAAGCATACCTTTTGGCATGACGCTCTGCGTACGCCGGATGTCGTAGAGGGCTATGCGTTTAACGATCTTTTTATTACGACCAATCGAATCGCAGCAGAAAAATTTAAGGTTCAGTTAGGAAAGCTCTACTGGTTTGCCAGCGGTTTATTCAAGCCTGTTGAAGAAAGCGATGGTAAATGCTACTGGCTGACCGATGACTATCGAGGCAATTTCGATCGCTTGGAAAAAGAACACGGTGTGCGTTTGTTCAAAACAGAAAAAGGCTACATGCCCACTGAAAAAACTATTCCGGATCTTGAGAATGATTCTCGCACCGCTGATATGTTGTTCAGGTTTTACATGCAAACAAATTGATGCTGTGAACAATTTTTTCTGCGATGGCTAATGACGAGGTCAGGCCAGGTGACTCGATACCAAACAGGTTAATTAAACCAGCAATGCCATGTTGCTCTGGGCCTTGAATAAAAAAATCTGCATCAGCTTCGCCGGCATTTACTAATTTTGGGCGTATACCTGAGTAAGCAGGTTGTAGTGCACCGTCGTGTAGCTTGGGCCAGTAGCGTCGAATCTGATCGTAAAATTTTTCGCCGCGTGTTTCATCAACGTGATAATTGATCTCATCTATCCACTGTACATCAGGGCCGAAGCGACCTTGTCCTCCCATGTCTATGGTGTAGTGCACTCCTAATCCGCCGGGTTCGGGTATGGGATAAACCAGTCGCGAAAATGGCGCTTTACCGCTGAGTGAAAAATAATTTCCTTTTGCGTAGCGCATCGTGGGTATGTGTTGTGCCGCCAGTCCATCAATGCGTGCAGCTACTTTTACAGCATGCAATCCCGCAGAATTAATCACGATGTTGGCACTAATAGAGGCGGGTGCGTCGCCACCCGTCAGTACATCAAAGTGATTATTTTGCGCGATGATGCGATCAACCGGAGTACGCACTGCGAGCACCGCACCGTGACGCTCTGCATCGCCGAGTAAGGCAAGCATGAGACCGTGACTATCGATAATGCCAGTTGACGGTGAAAACAAGGCAGCCGTACATTCAACCTCAGGCTCGATTACTTGTGCCTGCGCACGGCTGATCAAAACTAAATCAGTAACTCCATTACCTTCGGCTTTTTGTTTGATGACATGTAGTTGCTCTTCTTGAGCTGCTGTTGTGGCGACAATCAGTTTTCCACATTGTCTATGGTCTACGCCATAGTCATTGCAGAATTGATAAAGCAGCGATCTGCCTTGAACACACAGAGTTGCTTTTAAGGAGCCGGGTGGGTAATAGATACCGGCGTGTATGACTTCACTATTGCGAGCGCTGGTCTCAGTCCCGAAGTCATCGTGTTGTTCTACTATGATGACTTCGACTCCTTCACGTGCTAGCGCACGTGCACAGGCTAATCCAACGACACCGGCTCCGATAATGACCG
>CAINAY010000399.1 GCA_903846425.1 uncultured Noviherbaspirillum sp. | reverse complement strand
TTGCCGCGCTAGGCTTTGGGTTTATTGAAGTGGGCACCGTTACTCCGCGTGCACAACCTGGCAATCCAAAACCAAGGATGTTCCGCTTGCCTTCAGCACAAGCGCTGATCAACCGTATGGGATTTAACAACGGTGGGGTCGATGCTTTTGTGCGGAATGTACAGTCCTCACGCTACTACCAAGAAGGCCAAGGCATACTCGGCTTAAACATCGGCAAAAATGCCGATACGCCGATCGAACGTGCGACGGAAGATTACCTACTTTGTTTTGAAAAAGTGTATCCCTATGCTTCCTATATAACGGTCAATATTTCTTCACCTAATACTAAAAACCTTCGGCAACTGCAGCAATCAAGCGAACTCGATGGCTTGCTATCGCAACTAAAAGCTGCGCAAACACGACTGACTGATCAGCATGGTCGCTACGTACCGGTTGCACTAAAAATCGCACCCGATTTAGATGAAGAACAAACACACACTATCGCTGATGCGCTGCGCCGTCATCGTATAGATGGAGTGATTGCCACCAACACCACGATCACGCGCGATGCGGTTCAAGGACTGCCCCATGCAGAAGAAGCGGGTGGGCTATCCGGTGCACCCGTGTTGGAATTATCAAATAAGGTAATACGCGGCTTACATCACGCATTAGCAAATGAACTACCTATCATAGGTGCAGGAGGTATCCTAAGTGCTGCTGATGCAAGCTCTAAAATTGAGGCTGGTGCAGATCTGGTACAACTCTACACAGGCTTAATTTATCGCGGCCCGGCACTCGTATCAGAATGTGCGCACGCTATAGCACTGACACGCTAAAAATTCGTAGTAGATAGAAACTTTTAATGATTGAACAACCTGAAAAATAAACCTGGGAGACAAGCATGGAAAAAATAAAACTAGGAACCAGTGATTTACACGTCTCGAAAATCTGCTTGGGCACGATGACGTTTGGCGAACAAAATACTGAGGCTGAAGGCCATAGCCAACTCGACTATGCGCTTGAACGCGGCATCAATTTTATCGATACCGCTGAGCTCTACCCAGTCATGCCAAGTGCAGAGACTTATTCAGCCACCGAAAGCATCATCGGTAATTGGCTGAAAAAATCGGGGCAACGTAAAAATGTTGTACTAGCGACCAAAATTGCTGGCCCCTCAAAATTTATGACCTGGATTCGTAACGGGGAAAATAATTTCGATCGTAAAAATATTCGTGCCGCTGTTGAATCTAGCTTAAAGCGCCTGCAAACAGACTATATCGATCTCTACCAGTTGCACTGGCCTAGCCGTAACGTTCCAGTGTTTGGGCAGTTATTTTTCAATCCTGAGCATGATCGTCCTTGCGTGGCGATCGAAGAAACCCTTCATGTACTTCAAGAGTTGATAGCAGAAGGAAAAATTCGTTATATCGGCGTTTCGAATGAAAGCTCGTGGGGCGTGTCAGAATTTGTCCACCGTTCACAATCCATGGGCTTGCCTCGTATCGTGTCGATACAAAACGGCTACCACTTAGCGAATCGCAGTTTTGAAAGCGGGTTGGATGAAACCTGTTACCACGAAGAGGTAGGTATGTTGGCGTATAGCCCGCTGGCTTTCGGTCAATTGACAGGTAAGTACATAGAAAATCCACAGGCAGAGGGACGTCTTACGCACTTCCCTGCAAACTGGAGCCCTCGCTATCTGCGCCCACTCGTGCTGGAAGCCACCAAGCGTTATATGAAAATCGCAAAAGACAATGGCATGACTCCGACTCAACTGGCGCTCGCCTGGTGTTATACCCGCTGGTTTATCGCTTCAACCATCATTGGCGCAACATCGATTGATCAATTGGCGTACGACATTGATGCCTACTCCATCAAACTATCCGATGACGTCGTCAAGCAGATCAATGCGGTTCATGCGGAATTCATGAATCCGGGTCAATAAGAAATACGTTGGGAAATTTAGTGACTGTTTGGTGAGTCCGGTAACGAACTCACCAAGCAATGAGAGGACCCACAATAATGCCCCAGGTAGCTAGGGCTAAAAAGAAGGCTAGCATCACAGCAGCACTGCCGAGATCTTTCGCATTTTTCGAAAGTGGGTTTCTATCGAGAGAAACGCGATCCACCACCGCTTCAATCGCAGAGTTGAGCAATTCAATAATCAACACCAGCAGCAACACGGCAATTAGTGCCAGTCGTTCAAGTGACGTTACTGGCAAAAAGAAGGCAATCACAATGCCTGGCACTGCAATCATCAACTCTTGACGAAAAGCGTGCTCATGCTTCCACGCTGCGCGAAACCCATCAATCGAATAAAACACCGCAGAAAAAATACGCTTGAATCCGCTTTTGCTCTTGAATTCGCTAACAGGCTGACCGAGATCGCTCATAAATCAGAATTTTGTTTTTTCTTGATAAAGCTCCCGGAAGGTTTTTCCCGACGGAGCTGGCATGTCGCGATTATCCGTCCATCCCGCTGCCAATGGCAATGAATGTATCAACCGTTGTTGTCCGCCCATGAATTTGAGCATTCGCGCTGCAACTTTAGTAGCAAATCGATAAAGCAAAGGTCGCTTTGTTACAAATGCCCACATTCCAAAAGCGAAATACTCAAAGCCCGGACGTAATCCGCGATCGAACTGCTTCTCTCTCAATTTTCTGAGCAAATCCGGCAATGGAATTTTCACCGGACACGCAACTTGACATTCACCACACAAGGTCGATGCGTGTGGAAGGTCGAGCGTTTTCTCAATGCCTACGTAAGCGGGTGTCAGCACACTACCCATAGGTCCTGGGTAAACCCAACCATAGCTATGGCCACCAATTTTTTGATATACAGGGCAATGATTCATACAAGCGCCGCATCGTATGCAACGCAGCATGTCTTGAAATTCACTGCCTATCAATCCAGTGCGACCCGCATCCACCAAAACGAAATACATGTGCTCGGGCCCATCTTTTTCATCACTAGCACGCGGCCCTGTGAGCAAAGAAAAATAATTCGAAATTGACTGACCTGTCGCTGAGCGTGGCAGCAAACGCATAACCGTTGCCAGATCGGATAAAGTCGGCAAGACTTTTTCAATACCCGTCACCACCACATGTACCTTAGGCGGCATGATGGTGCACATACCTTCATTGCCTTCATTCGTGACCACTGCAACGGATCCCGATTCAGCAATAATAAAATTACCGCCAGTGACACCCATATCTGCCGACAAGAATTGTGGGCGCAACATTTCGCGCGCCTCACGTGTCATTTCGGTGATGTCCGTCAACCGTGGCTTTTGGTGCACTCTAGCGAAAAGATCAGCGACTTCTTCTTTGTCTT
>CAINAY010000398.1 GCA_903846425.1 uncultured Noviherbaspirillum sp. | reverse complement strand
CTGATGGTTGCAATATCACCGGTTGGGAACCAACCATCAACGAGCGCAGTTGTATCGGCCTTGTGATATTTCTCGACGATCCACTGGCCTCTCACCATTAACTCGCCCTGCGCCACTCCATCTCTGGGTAGTGAGTTACCCTCTTCATCAATGATTTTTAGCTCTACACCAAAGACTGATTTACCTTGCTTGGCGACGAGTTCATGACGCTTATCCGTAGGCCATTCCATTTCGCTATCGCTCACGTTACTCATCGTCGCAACGGCAGTGGTTTCTGTCATACCCCAGCCATGACGCACATCGACGTTGTAGTCATCATTGAACTTAGCAATCAATGCTCTGGGCATGGCAGAACCACCCACACCTGTTCTGCGCATCGTTGAAAACTTGAGATTATTTTGTTCTAAGTGCTGTATCAAGCCCATCCAAATCGTTGGCACACCCGCGCTGATCGTAACCTTCTCTGATTCCATCAACTCGTACAAGCTTGCCCCATCTAATTTAGGGCCAGGTAAAACTAACTTCGCTCCAGCCATCAAGGTGGCATATGGCAAACACCAGGCATTAATATGGAACATAGGCACCACAGGCAACACGGCCTCTTGCGAAGAAATGTTCAACACATTAGGCAAGCAGGTAGACAAGGCACTCAATGCAATCGCTCTGTGTGAATACAGAACTCCTTTAGGATTACCCGTAGTACCTGAGGTGTAGCACAGCGCTGCACCTGATTTTTCATCCAAGTCAGGCCAATGAAATGTTTGGCTCTGTGGGGCCATCAGATCGTCAACATTTTTTACGTCTACACCTTCCACCGTAGGCGTGTTGGCTTCATCACTCAAACAAATCCAATGCTTCACTTTCAAACAATGGGGAGCGATAGCTTTAATTAGCGGAGCGAACGTACTATCAAACAGAACTACTTCATCGTCAGCATGATTGATAATGTAGGCGAGTTGATCAGGATGTAAACGTGGATTGCATGTATGCATTACCATGCCGCTGCCGGATACAGCGTAATACGACTCTAAATGTCTATAGTTATTCCAGGCGATCGAGCCCACCACACTACCTGCTTTGAGACCCAAACTGCTTAAGGCATTCGCCAATTGCTTTGCACGTTTCGCCATATCGGCAAAGGTATATCGATGAAGTGGACCGTGTGTCTCACGACTAACAATACTCTGCTGACCAAACTGATCAGCGCCATGCTCAAGAATGGCTGAAATCAGCAGCGGACGCTCCATCATTTTTCCGATTGATTGCATAACTAGTCTCTCATGTAATTATTTATTTTTTTAAATGAAACAGATTAAAAACAGCAGATTAAAAACAGCAGATTCAAAAAACAGCAGAATCAAAAACAGGATTAACTGACAGCCGGTCGCTAGGTAATGACTACCCAACCGGTCTGAGAGTCGTCATCTCCAGCTTAACCGCCGATTCCTCATCCCGCATCCAGATCTCGCCATCTTGAATAGTTACCTGCAGCTGCATATTTCGCTGACACAGTTTTTCAAGTTCAGCGGCTGTGGTGGAAGCGACTTGGACTACCTGTAAATTTTTTGCGCGGGCAAGCTTGCTTTCAATTGCCTTCCACCATAGCGATGCGCTACTGCTGTAGGTGTAGATCATTACCTGATTCGCTCTTCCACAGGCTTTCAAGACGCGACGTTCTTCAGGTTGTCCGACTTCGATCCAACTTTCTATCGCACCGGTTAAATCTTTTTGCCAGAGATCGGGTTCTTCAGTATCGGAAATACCTTTGCCGAATTCCAGTTGCTCATGGGCGTGTAGTGCAAACACCGCCACTCTGACCATCATTCGCTGCAGAGTTTCAGACGGATGGCAGGCAATCGCCAATGCGTGCTCGGCGTAATAGTGCCTGTCCATATCCGCGATCTGGAGGGTGGCTTTATAAATAGTTGATTTGAGTGCCATTGTGGGAGTCGGTTAAGGCAAGGGTGAACGATGACATGTCAACGCTGTGGCGAGCGCCGGATTTTACAGGTATCAACAATACCTTCCTGTATTAAAGAGAGCGCAACCAGCACAAACCGCTTGAAAATGAGAATGATTCGCATTAAGATTACTCAAATTCATTTGGAGATCAGTATGACTCAGACTTTCCCAGCCTACGGAGTAGATAAACATCGCCGTCAAATCAGACACTTACCCAAACTAGCACCGATAAGCTTGGCCGTTTGGACGATGTTTTCGACAGCCGTATTAGCTGATGAGTCGGCAGAAAAGTCCTTACCTCGCATCGAGGTGGTCGGTCAAGGCACCGAATCCATTAGTCGCTTGCCAGGATCGGTAAGCTTAGTGACTAACGAAACCATTTTGATCAATCAGCCCTTGTCTACACAAGATGCGATCAAGTTCGTCCCGGGTGTCGTTGTGCGTGAAGAGGAAGGCTATGGTTTTATTCCGAATATTGGAATGCGCGGGCTGGATCCTAACCGCAGCCAGAAGTTACTAGTGCTCGAAGATGGGGTACCCATTGCTCCAAGCCTGTTTATTTCCAATGAATCGTATTACAGCCCTCGCATTGAGCGCATGGAGGGCATCGAAGTATTAAAAGGTGCCGCTGGGCTGCGCTATGGTCCAACCACCATCGGTGGCGTGATCAATTACCAGACTAAACAGCCAGAAAACGGTGTGCGAGTCACCGCGCAAGGCGGCTCACACGGCTATGGGTTGTTAGGTCTTGATGCTGGCGGTAGAACCGCAGACGGAAAAGCGATCGGTGGGATCAGTATGATCACCTCGCAAGGCGACGGTTTTCGTAACAATGGTTTCAAGATGGAAGATATCGTCG
>CAINAY010000397.1 GCA_903846425.1 uncultured Noviherbaspirillum sp. | reverse complement strand
TCTTCAATCAGCTTGTTTTCTTTTCTAAAAAACTCTAAGCGCTCACGTCACTCAACTTTGATACATTCAATCGCACGCAAGACCGTTGAGCGCGGAGTTACATAGTGAGAGCCGGGGTAAACAGTAAAGCGGGGAATTTTTTGTCGTACACGACCCGTTAACGGATCAAACAACTGAATACTGTCAATTTCATCGTCGAATAAATCAACACGCACAGCAAGTTCTGCGTGCTCCGCGGGGAAAATATCGACCGTATCACCGCGCACGCGAAACGTACCGCGATCAAAATCGATGTCATTTCGTGAGTACTGCATCTGAATTAAACGTGCAATCATGTCGCGCTGAGATAACTTATCCTTAGCGCGCAGCGTCAATACCATTTGATGGTATTCATTTGGATTGCCGATACCGTATATCGCCGACACCGTGGCAACAATCACAACATCGCGTCTCTCCATCAATGATTTGGTGCACGATAAGCGCATCTGCTCGATGTGCTCATTAATCGCTGAATCTTTTTCGATAAACAAATCACGCTGAGGAACATAAGCCTCAGGCTGGTAGTAATCGTAATAGCTAACAAAATATTCAACCGCGTTTTGCGGGAAAAAATCACGAAACTCACTGTAGAGCTGTGCCGCCAAAGTTTTATTGGGCGCAAATACGATCGCTGGCCGACCCATGCGCGCAATCACATTCGCCATCGTGAAGGTCTTGCCCGAGCCAGTCACACCTAACAAGGTTTGAAACGATAAGCCGTCGTCGATACCCTCAATTAGCTTTTGAATCGCCGCAGGTTGATCACCGGCCGGAAAGAACGGTTGATACAAACGAAATGGAGAACCTTCAAAACTTACAAACTTCGACTCGTCGAGCGCGCTGTCGACTTCAGATAACACAGCCATCGGAATTTGACCTTTGGTAAAATGCGGGGTTTCTTGAAATCTTTTGATTTTCGGACTTTTTGAGCGCTTTTCGAACCACGAAAAGCCCCTTATTAATTTTTGATGTTAGCACGATGACCGCACCTCACTCCGCACCCCTATTCGCCGCCATTGAAATGGCGCCGCGTGATCCCATTCTCGGCATCACCGAAGCCTTTAACGCCGACCAGCATCCAGAAAAAACGAATCTGGGTGTAGGCGTTTATTACGATGACAACGGAAAAGTCCCACTGCTAGGCTGCGTTCAGAAAGCCGAATCCCTGCTAATGGAAAAATTAGCACCCCGTACCTATTTGCCTATCGAAGGCTTGGCCGCTTACGACAAAGCCGTGCAAGAGTTGGTATTTGGCGCTAACAGCGAGGTTGTTACGTCTAAACGCGCTATTACTGCACAAGCGATTGGCGGCACCGGCGCGCTAAAACTTGGCGCAGATTTTCTCAAACGATTCTCGCCTAATGCACAGGTCTATATCAGCGACCCTAGCTGGGAGAATCACCGTGCATTGTTCGAATCCGCCGGTTTTGTCGTTAACAACTACCCCTACTACGACACCACCACCAAAGGTGTGAACTTTGATGGCATGTTGGCATCACTCCAATCCATGCCCGCCGGCTCCATCGTCTTGCTACACGCTTGCTGCCATAACCCCACTGGCGCTGATCTCACCGATCAACAATGGGCGCAAGTGATTCAAGTCGCCTCAGAGCGCGGTCTGGTTCCTTTTCTGGATATGGCTTACCAAGGTTTTGGTGATGGCATTAACGAAGATGGCAAAGTGGTGGGAATGTTCGCCGCTGCTGGTGGCCCACTGTTTGTCTCTAATTCATTTTCGAAATCGTTTTCGCTGTATGGTGAACGCGTAGGTGCATTATCCATCGTTGCAGCTAACTCTGAAGAAGCAGCTCGCTTAATGTCACAACTAAAGCGAGTGATTCGCACTAACTACTCCAACCCGCCTATGCACGGTGGCCAAGTCGTTGCTATGGCACTTGCAACGCCAGAGTTACGCAAACTATGGGAAGAGGAACTCGCCGGCATGCGCGTGCGAATCAAAGCCATGCGCCAAGCACTTGTTGATAAGCTCAAAGCTAAAGCGCCTCAACATAATTTTGATTTCGTTATTCAACAGCGCGGCATGTTCTCTTATTCAGGCCTCACCAAAGCTCAAGTCGAGCGACTGAAAACAGAGTTTTCTATCTACGCTGTCGATACGGGTCGTATCTGCGTTGCGGCTTTAAATTCACGCAATATCGATCGTGTTGTTGATGCAATTGCCAAAGTACTTTGAGCTATAACTCACTGATAACTAGACAAATGTTGACTGTTTTGACAAAAAACGATGACTAAGGCATAATTTCGTCCCTATTCCCTGATAGCTCAGTTGGTAGAGCGACGGACTGTTAACTCCGCGGCAATTCAATTAATTAACACTTTAGTAATATAAAAAGCCTTTGTAATCAATAACTTACAGAGGCTTTATTATTAAAATAGCAATTACATGGTTATTACACGAATAGTCCGCAGGTTCTTCTAAAACCTCAAAAGTTGCATAATGCAACTTTTCACTCCCCCACACTACTTTTGGTGCGGACCTCCGCCACGGAATTTCCCACTTCGAACCCTTTGGTCTCAGCATCATCACGCATGCAGCAGCGCCAGAAAAGCAGCTCGTGGATCAATCTTTTCTAATTTCTAGAAAGTTGCATAACGC
>CAINAY010000396.1 GCA_903846425.1 uncultured Noviherbaspirillum sp. | reverse complement strand
GCGTTGCGGGTCGACCTTCAATTTCATACGGCGTACATTCATCGAACTGCATCACTACATCCGAGTTCAACACGCGCTGAATTTGCATAGAAATTTCAGGTGAGAGAAACAGACGATCACCATTAATTGGCGAAGAAAATTTGACGCCTTCTTCGCTGATTTTTCGCATTTCTCCCAATGAAAATACTTGAAACCCACCGGAGTCAGTCAATAACGGCTTATTCCAACCTATGAACTGATGCAAACCACCAAACTCACGAATTGTCTCCAAACCCGGGCGCAACCACAGATGAAAGGTATTTCCTAAAATAATTTGCGCACCGATTTTTTCCAACTCTACTGGCGACATCGCTTTTACCGAACCGTACGTTCCCACCGGCATAAAAATCGGTGTCTCTATCGTTCCGTGATTCAGCTCCAGACGGCCACGGCGTGCATGACCATCCGTTTTTAATAAGGTGTACTTCATGAGTTAGCATTCCTCTCCAGCAGCATCGCATCACCATAGCTGAAAAACCGATAGCGCTGTTCGATAGCATGCTCATACGCATCGCGCAGTTTCTGGTATCCGGCAAATGCCGACGCCAGCATCAACAGCGTCGACTTTGGTAAATGAAAATTCGTAATTAATCGTGTCACTGTATGAAACGTATAACCCGGCGTGATAAATAATCGCGTGTCGTTACTGCCCGCAATCAATCTGCCTGATACTGAAGCCGACTCAAGCGCACGCAAACTAGTTGTACCTACGGCGACTACGTGCTTACCTTCACGCTGCGCTGTGCGCACTAAATCGACGGTTTCTTGTGAAATGCTGTACCACTCACTATGCATCTGATGCTCAGATAAATTTTCTGTACGAACGGGTTGAAAGGTACCGGCGCCCACATGCAAGGTTAGTGTCGCCACCCGTACACCTTTAGTTCGCAGGGAATGCAAGAGAATCTCATCAAAATGTAGCCCAGCGGTGGGTGCAGCCACTGCGCCCGGTGTTTTGGCATACACAGTCTGATAACGCTCTGCATCAAATTCATCAGCAGCGTGATCGATGTAAGGCGGCAAAGGCAAACGGCCATAGCGCTCCATCAGTTGCAAGGCATCTTCTGGAAAGTTCAAGGTAAAAAACTCACCGACGCGTTCACCTACAATCACATCAAACGCATCAGCTAATCGCATGCGCATACCTATCGCAGGTGTTTTAGATGCACGTACTTGTGCAATGACAGTCGCATTATCAATCACGCGCTCGACCAATACCTCGACCCGACCACCGGTTTCTTTCACCCCAAAAAAACGCGCATTCACGACCCGAGTATCATTAAAGACCAGCACATCCCCTGCATCCAGCGTTGCCAACACATCGGTAAACAGCCCGTCGATCAGCCGGTCTGACTGGACGTGCAAAAGACGTGACTGTGTGCGCTCAGCCAAAGGCGACTGCGCAATCAGTTCGGCAGGAAGATTAAAATCGAAATCAGTGAGTGAATACATCGAGATACGCAGCACTATCAACGCAAGGAAAGCTGCTACAGATAAGCAAAAGCCGGTATTCTACGCTGCGCTTGCCAACTCAGTCCGACATGTCCGCTACTAGAAAAAAAAAGACGCCCACGAAAAGTCTACGCACCGTTGACCGGTTTGCGCGCCTTGGGCTATCCACCGACATGTCGCTGGTGCT
>CAINAY010000395.1 GCA_903846425.1 uncultured Noviherbaspirillum sp. | reverse complement strand
TTCATTAGTGGCATGGAGTTAACGTGCCCAGTAATGGGCTATGCCGATACTGCGCGTGCATTGCCTGTGGTGCGTATCGTTGCGCCGGATGCTAACTACGACTATCAAAATAAATATTTTTCGGACGAGACGCAGTATCTCTGCCCAAGTGGATTGCCACTCGAACAGGAAAAACAGATACAAGAACTCGTATTGCAAAGCTACAGAACCTTAGGTTGTCGCGGTTGGGCGCGCGCGGATGTGATGGTGCGTGAGTCTGATAATCAGCCGTATTTATTAGAGATAAATACCTCACCGGGTATGACTAGTCATTCCTTGGTGCCGATGTCGGCTGCAGCTGCGGGTATGCCGTATGAAAAATTATGTGTAGAGATTTTACGAATGGCTGCACTCGATCTGCAGGAATCGAAAGCTTGGAAGTCGACTGTTTAATGCAATCGAAAAGTATAAGAAATAGGAACGAATGAACTATGTGGCATGACATCAGCACTTTGAACAGAATCACTCGCGCCTTGTTTGGCGTGTTGATTCTGTGCGTGCTAAATGCAGGCTACAAGTGGGTGGCACGTCAGCCTATGTTTGAGTTGCGGGTAGTGAAGGTGCAGGGTGCGAATGAGGGCCCACTCCGTTACGTTGATGCTGCAACGGTGCGTAGTGCTGCTTTACCGCGTATACGCGGAAATTTTTTTACTGCTGACTTAGCTGCAGTTCGTAATGCGTTTGAAATGGTTCCTTGGGTGCAGCGCGCCTCGGTTCGTCGCGAGTGGCCGAATAAATTAATTGTGTCGGTAGATGAGTATGAAGTGCTGGGTGCCTGGGGCGAGCAAGATGGACGATTGTTATCAGTGGATGGTTATTTATTCACGGCCAATTTAGATGAGGCCGAAGCTGAAGGTCGTTTGCCCCAACTAGAAGGTCCCGATGGCAGCGCACATGAAGTCGCTGAGCGTCTAGCAGATTTACGTGATTGGCTCGCACCGCTGAAATTAGTGCCTAGAGAATTACAACTCTCCAAGCGTTATGCGTGGACTGCCAAGCTTAACAATGGCGTCACACTTAAATTAGGACGTGTGCACGAGCGCGACGCGTTCAGAGTACGCGTAGCGAGATTTGTGACAGCGTATCCGCGTTTATCAGCGCAGATGGCTGGGCGAATAGAGAGCGTGGATATGCGTTATCCGAATGGATTGGCCTATCGCATGCGAGGGCAAGCAGGATCAAGTAATTCGGAAACGTTGCAATCGGACGCCGTATAGATAGTCGAATCAAACTTTTAAAAATTATGACAAAAGACGCAAAAAATCTGATTGTCGGTCTCGATATCGGTACCTCGAAAGTCGTTGCTGTGGTGGCCGAAGTGTTGCCTAACGGCCGGCATGAAGTCATTGGACTCGGGCAGCATGATTCCAAAGGATTAAAAAAAGGCGTTGTAGTGAACATTGAGGCGACGGTGGAGTCCATACAACGTGCGCTTGAAGAAGCGGAGTTGATGGCGGACTGCCAGATACGCAATGTATGGACAGGTATCGCAGGTAGTCATATCCGCAGTTTTAATTCGAGTGGCATGGTTGCCATCAAAGATAAGGAAGTCACTGCGACAGACGTCGCGCGCGTGATTGAAACCGCTAAGGCCGTCAATATCCCTACCGATCAGCAGCTGTTGCACACCGTGCCGCAAGAGTTCATGGTCGACAACCAAGAAGGTGTGCGCGAGCCTATAGGTATGAGCGGCATACGTCTGGAAGTAAAAGTACACATCGTCACCGGTGCAGTATCGGCGGTGCAAAACATTGTGAAATGCATACGTCGTTGCGGACTCGACGTCACCGACTTGATATTGCAGCCCATGGCTTCGGCCGATGCTGTGCTGACCGACGATGAAAAAGAATTAGGTGTGGTGCTGGTTGATATTGGTGGCGGCACCACTGACATAGCAATTTTTACTGAAGGTGCGATACGTCATACCGCCGTGATACCGATTGCAGGCGATCAAATTACGAATGATATTGCGATGGCCTTACGCACACCGACCGGTGAAGCAGAAGAAATCAAAGTCCGTTATGGCATCGCCAAACAAGTGTTAGCTGATCCCACGGATGTATTTGATGTACCCGGTTTAGGTGATCGCGGAGCGCGTACCTTGTCGCGACAAGCGTTATCAGCAG
Organism: uncultured Noviherbaspirillum sp.; assembly: GCA_903846425.1. Lineage (GTDB taxonomy): Bacteria > Pseudomonadota > Gammaproteobacteria > Burkholderiales > Burkholderiaceae_D > Pernthalerella > Pernthalerella communis. The sequence continues at coordinate 10,263 of CAINAY010000395.1, read as the reverse complement.
TGATTGAGCCGCGCGTAGAAGAACTTTTCTCGTTGGTGCATCAAGTCGTGCGTGAATCAGGATTTGAAGAAGTGCTGTCCTCCGGAATTGTCTTAACCGGTGGTACTGCGCAGTTACCAGGCATTGCGGAATTGGCTGAGGATATTTTTCTCAAGCCCGCACGTATAGGTATGCCTGATTACAGTGGGCAGTTGGCTGATGTGGTTCGTAGTCCGCGTTATTCGACAGTCTTGGGTTTGCTAATTGAAGCCAAGCGTCAGTATTTGAGAGGGCAGGTCGTCGTGCGGCAAGGTGGTTCGGCAACGGCAGTATGGCAACGAATGAAAGACTGGTTTCTTGGTAATTTTTGACTTTGAATGTGTAACGAAGAAGTTTTTGTATCAATCTGCAGTTGTTAGTTGCTAGCCGTCACGCTACGTGATGGTTAACGACTAAAAACTGCATCATCTGGGGAGTAAAACATGGAAATCGATATGCTAGAAAACACGAAGGGGACCATTATCAAAGTGGTCGGTGTCGGTGGTGCCGGCGGCAACGCTGTGCAGCATATGATCAACAAGGGCGTCTCTGGTGTCGAATTCATCGTCGCCAATACCGACGCTCAGGCGTTAACGCTTTCAAAAGCGCATAACGTGATTCAGATCGGTGAATCTGGTTTAGGTGCGGGGATGAAGCCTGCGCTGGGTCGTCAGCTAGCGGAAGAAACGCGTGAGCGTATCGAGGATGCTCTGCGTGGCGCGCACATGGTGTTTATCGCTGCAGGTATGGGTGGTGGCACTGGTACCGGTGCAGCACCTATCGTTGCGCAAGTAGCGAAAGAATTGGGCGCACTGACCGTTGCGGTCGTGTCCAAGCCATTCACCTACGAAGGAAAAAAATGTATGGATATCGCGAATGAGGGTCTGGATGAACTCAGCAAGCATGTCGATTCATTGATCGTCATTCTGAATGAAAAGCTAGAAGAGATTTACGAAGACGACAGCATGGCCGATTGGTTGCAACACGCTGATGATGTATTGAACAATGCTGTTGCAGGTATTGCCGAGATCATCAATGTGCCTGGCCATATCAACGTTGACTTCAACGACGTTAAAACCATCATGGCGGAGCAAGGTAAAGCGATGATGGGTACAGCGGTCGCTTCAGGTGTTGATCGCGCGCGTATCGCAGCAGAGCAAGCGATTGCTTCGCCACTGCTTGATGGTATTGATCTTTCTGGTGCGCGTGGTGTGTTAGTGAACGTCACCGGCAGCCGTTCGCTCAAAGGTAAAGAGGTCAAAGACGTTATGGCAACAGTACGTGCCTTCGCAGCGGATGATGCCTCGATTGCGCAAGGTATTGCGTACGACGAAAGCATGGGCGATGAATTGCGCGTGACGGTGGTGGCAACCGGTTTGGGTCGTGCGCGTCGCGCACCCGTATTAGTGCCTAATCCCGTCGCCGTGCAGCGTACTGGTACGTATAACGAACCTGTCTCGACAGCGGATGCTTCACCTGGCGCTAACCAGCAGTTCGATGCGATTCGCACACCCGCCGTATGGCGTCGTGAGTCGGCGTCGGAGACAGTCCGTGCGATGGAGCGAAATGGAACTGAAACTTATGATATTCCGGCATTCTTGCGGCGTCAGGCGGACTGATTCTGCAAAAAGTCTGCTGACAAGGCATACTTCGCTGAGGCAGTTTTAGCTGACCGCGTCCGATGGCAACATTCGGGCGCGGTTTTATTTCCATCGGGCCTGTGTGCCATTTTCCATTCATAGAAAAGGAAACATCATGACAATCAAAGTCGGAGATCATCTCCCTGAAGGTAAGCTTGCTGAATTCATCGAAACCGAAACAGCGGGCTGTTCGCTCGGACCGAATACATTTAACGTGTCGGACTTGGTTAAGGGCAAGACGATTGCGATATTTGCATTGCCTGGTGCTTTCACACCAACTTGCTCGGCACAACATGTGCCTGGTTACGTCAATCATGCCAAAGAGTTGCATGCCAAAGGTGTAGACGAGATCTGGTGTATCTCCGTGAATGATGCGTTTGTAATGGGTGCCTGGGGCCGTGAACAAAAATCTACGGGTATCGTTCGCATGATGGCCGATGGCAATGCTGATTTTTCTAAAGCCGTTGGCTTGTCGGCTGACTTTAGTCAGTTTGGTATGGGCGTTCGTTCACAGCGTTATTCCATGCTGATCAAAGATGGCGTCGTACAAAAACTTAACGTTGAAGCTGCTGGCAAATTTGAAGTCTCGAATGCAGAGACTATGCTGGGTCAGCTGTAATTTATAGCTCTACCTGAGAGCATTCCAGCGTGATTCGACAGCGCACCATCAATCAGACCGTCACTACCACTGGCGTCGGTCTGCATTGCGGTACGCGCGTCGAACTCACGCTGCGTCCCGCTCCAGTTGATACCGGCATTGTTTTTCGCCGAATAGATATTCAACCGCCTGTGGAATTACCAGCGAATGCCACGGGTGTGGGTGATACGCGTATGGCCTCTGTGTTGGAGAAAGACGGCGTACGTGTTTCTACGGTTGAACATTTAATGTCAGCCTGCGCAGGACTGGGTATTGATAATTTGCTGGTTGATTTAACCGCTGAAGAAATTCCCATCATGGATGGGTCCGCTGCGTCGTTTGTTTTTCTTTTGCAGCAGGCCGGTCGTTGCGAGCAAGATGCACCGAAAAAATTTATACGCGTATGTAAGATAGTCGAAGTACGTGAGGGCGAAGGCGCGAATGAAAAATGGGCGCGGCTTGAACCCTGCCACGGATTTCGTCTAAAGTTTTTTATCGAATTCAATCATCCTGCCATTGACGGCAGCGGCCAGACGGCTGAAGTTGATTTGAGCTTCGAGTCCTACATTCAAGAAATTGCCCGAGCACGTACCTTTGGATTTATGCAAGACGTTGAGACCCTGCGCGGCATGGGGCTTGCGCGTGGCGGCTCACTAGAAAATGCGATTGTGATGGATGAATTTCGTATTTTGAATAGCGGTGGTTTACGTTATCGCAATGAATTTGTCCGACATAAAATTCTTGATGCAATGGGTGATCTTTATTTGATTGGTCATCCTTTACTGGCAAGCTATACAGCACACAAATCGGGTCATGGCTTGAACAACAAACTGTTGCGAGCCTTATTAGCCGATCCTACTGCCTATGAAACGGTGACGTTTACGACCGCCGCTTCTGCGCCCGCGGCTTACTCAACCCAACTCGAACAAGAATGGGCTGCCGTTTGATGTTGTGAGCTTTTTTACTTGTGAAACTTATGCGTGCAAGAGTGATAATTCAGGAGTAAGCAGTGGCATGATTTTGCGTGAACGGGTTTTTTCCCAGATCACCAAATCATTGGAAGATACGGGTTTGCTGAACAAGTATCCCTGAAAATGATTACAGCCCATGCTTAGCAAGCGTGAAAATACGCTAATTGTTTCTATCCCTTCCGCTACCACTTCCATACCTAATTTGTGACCTAGTGCGATAACTGTTTCGGTAATCGCCATGGAGCGCGATTCGATTTCCATGAGGCGTACAAAGGAACGATCGATTTTTAATTTATCGATAGGTAAGCGCGCTAACAGACTAAGACTTGAGTAGCCCGTACCAAAATCATCTAGCGAGACGCTGAATCCTTTTTCCTTCAACGTGGAAAGTATTTTTTCAGCTTCGTCGATTCGGCTCATCACCGTCGATTCGGTGACTTCTAATTCCAGCCATTCATGCCCCATCGTTGAGCTCTCTATTAAGCTTAAAAGATTATCTATGAAATTGGGCGATCTAAATTGAGATGCCGAGATATTGATGGCCACTTTTACGGGCTGCATGCCGAGCGCGATTCGCTCTTCAAATTCTTTACATACGCGTTTCACGACCCATTCACCCATTATGATGATCAATCCGCTCGATTCTGCGGCACTGATGAATTCATTCGGCATGCGAACAGTTCCATCAATTCTAGGCCAGCGTATTAAAGCTTCAATGGCGGATAAATTACCTGTTTGACCTTCAACAATGGGTTGATAAGCGATCTGAAATAAATCCTCTTCGAGTGCGGAACGCATTTCTTGTTCGAGTATAAAAATTCGCGCTCCATTTTTAACAATGGCAGCAGAAAAAAATTCATACTGATTGCGTCCGGCATTTTTTGCATGGCGCATAGCGGCATCAGCGCATTGAATGAGTTTATCGATATCTTCCCCATCTTCCGGGTACTGGCTGATACCTATGCTGGGCGACATGCGTATTTCCAGACCATCAAGTAAATATGGCTCTCGTAAACGAGCGATAAACATCGATGCCGCTGATTCAATTATGTCTCTGGAGCGAATATTCGCAATGAATGCAATAAACTCATCACCACCTAATCGACCGACGATATCGCCTTCGCGCGAGGTTTCAACTAATCGCTTGGATACTTCCTTGAGCAATTGATCTCCTACATCGCGGCCGTAGGTATCGTTAATAGGTTTAAATCGATCAAGATCAAAAAATAGCAAAGCCATTTTGGATTTGGTTTCGCGAGCGTTGCTGATTAACTGCCCGCCCCTATCGTAAATCAGCACACGATTCGGCAACCCGGTTAGTAAATCATGTTTGGCTGCCATTAGTAGTTGGCGTTCAGCGTCGCGTAATTCGGTAATGTCAGTAGCGAAGCCGCCTATGCCAAAGGTCTCTTTCGTATCGAGATAGTCGAGTGGAAATTTAATGATTTTAAAATTGCGCCAACTACCCGTGTGGTCGGGCATATCAAATTCAAATTCCACGGGAAACCGAGTAGCTAGTACCGTTACATCAGCGTCAATGGATTTTGAAGCAACATAGTCAGGCAATGTATCCTTGATCATCTGCCCGGTCAAATTTGAATCATGTGGTGAAAACGTAGTGATATAACTTCGGTTCGCTAGCAGCAATCGACCTTCAAGGTCTTGCATTGAAATTAAAACCGGACTGTAATTAACTAGATTTTGTAGCTCTGATTGTTGGCGAATCAATGCGGCTTCGATTGATTTTTTATCGGTAATATCCGATATGAAACTCACACCTATCGGCCCAAAGGGCGTTTCAGAAATACCAATACTGGTTTGTACTGGAAAGACCGAGCCATCTTTGCGTCGACCATTCAAAGGAATGTCGCTTAAGATTTTTGCTTTGGGTTTAGAAAAAAATTCTCGTCTATGCAATCGATACTGGTGCTGTAAAACATCTTCCATCAAGATATCGATGTATTTTCCTATGAGCTCTTGCGGGTCATAGCCAAACATTTGGTGTGTGCAGTCGTTGGCTATTTTTATTTTTCCATTGCCGTCGACGGCAATCACGCCTTGTGCCGAGGCTTCAAGCAAAGCACGATTGGTTAACTCACTTTGTTGTAGCTCGCCATTACGACTCTGAAGTTCATTGAGCAAGAATCCAGATTGTTTTTTCTCTCGGAGGATTAACTCCCCGAGAATACTTAGTAATGTCCCAACCACGGCGAATAAAAGTAATCCCGCTTCCATATCGGCGGCGACCGACGAAACAACGAGATTGGTCCGATTAAATAGCACCCAGACTGAGGCTATAGATAAGATGGTAGCTAGTAGCCCCGGCCCCAGCCCGCCATAGAGGGCGCTGATTGTGACGGCAGCTGTCAATACGAGGAAGGGAACAGCGCCATGGAATACGAGTTCCAAATAGAAGCGCATCGTGGCTGCGATAGCGACCACTACCATGGCAAAAAGATAGGGATCTCTTCCCTCCAGACCAAATTTTGATAACAGTGTTTTTTTCTGCATGAGCTCCCTCCGACTTCAGGGAGATCGCTCTTTGTTCACTAAGTTCAGTGATTAGGTGTGATTGTCGACTTGGCTCAAGCAAATCAGCTGAGCAGGGTGGAGAGGCTGAGGTGGATGCGTGATTTTGTTAACCGCGGCGCTTGCTTACCAGTTTGTTTAGCGCATTAACTAATCCGTCATTACCGGATGTGACTGCTAGCGTATGAGCGAGTGCCGCAAACGATTGCACCGCTGTGTCGGGTAAAGGGGGCGGGGCTTGGTAAGTGCGCAGTGTTGAAGCGGGTACCGATACTGTTTTAACGTTGACCTTAATGCTATCAATCGGCCAGCCTCGTTCTCGTAGCGATGTGGTTAAACCGGGTAGGGAATGGCGCAGACGGGTGGCGACTGCCGCATTTGGCACGGCGAGTTGCAAAATATTTTCGTGAAGTTTCAGCACTTTGCAACTAGTCAAAGCGGGTGGTAACAGGCGTTCGCAATCCGCTTGCAGCCGCGTTAGCGTTTCTATAATCGGCAGTAACGAGGCTAGGCCATCGGTCGTCTCAAGGAAATCCGTGGCCTCACGCGCGTTGGCCCGCTGTTGGGGGCGTCGGGCAGGGGTGAAATTGGGCGTGCGAGAGGACATACGAGGACAGTAGCACATTCTCATTTTGCCAAGCTAGGTAAGGCGGCAGGATGATGCCAGCATGCTAAAATCCCGCCTTTGCTCGTTTCAGCTTCCGCCAACCTGTTGGCCCTCACGCGGTCGCTGCGACGTCCGTCCCTCTTGATTATCCGAGCATGTCCTTACTGACCAAAATTTTCGGCAGCCGCAACCAGCGCTTGCTCAAGACCTTACAGAAAACCGTTCGCGATATCAACGCACTTGAATCCGCGTTGGAACAATTATCTGACGACGCTTTAAAAGCGAAAACTCCCGAGCTAAAAGCGCGTCTTGTAGCCGGTGAGACGGTTGACTCCATTCTGCCTGAGGCATTTGCCGTTTGTCGCGAAGCGAGTAAACGTGTTCTGAAGATGCGCCACTTTGATGTGCAGCTAATCGGTGGCATGGTTCTGCATCAAGGCAAGATCGCTGAAATGGGTACCGGTGAAGGTAAGACCTTGATGGCTACCTTGCCTGCGTATCTGAATGCGCTTACGGGCAAAGGTGTTCACATCGTGACCGTTAATGATTACTTAGCTCAACGTGATGCCGATTGGATGGGGCGTTTGTATGGTTGGCTGGGTTTAACGACTGGCGTTAATCTTTCGCAGGCCTCGCATGATGTTAAGCAAGCGGCTTACGCAGCTGACATCACCTACGGCACGAATAATGAATTTGGTTTTGATTATTTGCGCGACAACATGGTGTACGAGTTGGGTGATCGCGTGCAACGCAGCTTGTCATTTGCGATTGTCGATGAAGTCGATTCGATTCTGATCGATGAAGCGCGTACGCCGTTGATCATTTCTGGTCAGGCGGAAGATCATACCGAGATGTACCGCAAGATCAATGCACTGCCACCCTTGCTGACACTGCAAATTGGTGAAGAAACGCCCGACGGTAAAGGTGTCGTTCAGGTGCCGGGTGATTACACTAAAGATGAAAAAGCTAATACTGTTTTGCTCACTGAAGCGGGACATGAAAAAGCCGAGCGCATTCTCACCGAGATGGGTTTGCTGCCCGAAGGCGCATCGCTTTATGACGCAGCTAACATCACATTGATTCATCACTTGTATGCCGCGTTGCGTGCGCATACGTTATTTCATAAAGATCAGCAGTACGTGGTACAAAATGGTGAAGTGATTATCGTCGATGAATTTACAGGCCGACTGATGTCGGGCCGTCGCTGGTCAGATGGTTTACATCAAGCGGTCGAAGCCAAAGAAGGTGCAAAGATTCAAAACGAGAATCAAACACTGGCTTCGATCACTTTCCAAAACTATTTCCGTATGTACGGCAAGCTCTCGGGTATGACGGGAACAGCCGATACCGAAGCGTACGAGTTCCAGGAAATCTACAGTCTTGAAACGGTGGTGATTCCGCCGAATCGCCTGAGTCAGCGCAAAGACAAGCAAGATCAGGTGTTTAAAAATGCCCCCGGTAGATATCGCGCGGTTATCGCCGATATTCGTGATTGCTATGAGCGCGGGCAGCCGGTATTGGTTGGTACTACATCGATTGAAAACTCTGAATTGCTGTCGGCCATGCTGACGCAAGAGAATTTGCCGCACAACGTGTTGAATGCAAAGCAGCATGCACGTGAAGCAGAAATCATTGCACAGGCAGGTCGCCCCAAGATGATAACGATTGCGACCAATATGGCTGGTCGCGGTACCGATATTGTGTTGGGTGGTAACGTCGATAAGCAAGTTCAGTTGATCGATGCTGATAGTTCACTGACTCAAGCCGACAAAGATCAACGCGCGCAAACACTGCGTGATGAATGGCAGTCATTACACGAGCAAGTCGTTGCGGCGGGTGGCTTGCATATTATTGGTACCGAGCGTCATGAGTCGCGTCGCATCGATAATCAGTTGCGTGGTCGTTCTGGTCGTCAGGGCGATCCGGGTTCGTCGCGTTTCTATCTGTCTTTAGATGATCCTTTGTTGCGTATCTTCGCGGGCGATCGCGTACGCGCCGTGATGGAACGTCTCAACATGCCGGAAGATGAGCCGATTGAAGCAGGCATTGTGTCGCGCTCTATCGAATCAGCGCAGCGCAAAGTGGAAGCGCGCAATTTCGATATTCGTAAACAATTACTTGAATATGATGATGTCGCTAATGATCAGCGCAAAGTCATTTACACCCAACGCAATGAACTGCTCGAAGCTCAAGATATGTCTGAGATCAGCCAGTCTTTGCGTCATGGTGTGTTTACCGAGTTGTTTCAGCTTCACGTTCCTCCTGAGTCGATGGAAGAGCAGTGGGATCTCCCAAGTCTAGAAGCAGTGCTCGCTAGTGAATGGCAGCTACCTATCTCGTTAACGGAGATGCTGAAGGCTGAGCCGGACTTGATTGATGAAGATTTGCTCGATCGTGTTCTTAAAGCTGCCGATGCCGTACACAACGCAAAAGTTGATTTAGTTACGCAAGAATCATTTAGTGGTTTTGAACGCAATGTAATGTTGCAGAGTGTTGACTCACACTGGCGCGAGCATCTGGCTGCGTTGGATCATCTGCGTCAGGGCATCCATCTGCGTGGTTACGCACAAAAAAATCCTAAGCAAGAATACAAACGCGAAGCGTTTGAGCTGTTTGCGCAGATGCTAGATTTAATTCGTAATGATGTAGTGCGTTTAATCATGACAGTACGTGTGCAATCGCAGGAGGAAATCGCTGCTGCTGAAGAACAGCTATCGCGCTCGCATTTGGAAAACGTTAATTACCAGCATGCGGACTTTAATCCTAATTTGGCACCAGAAGAATTACTGGCTCCAACGGCGGTTGATGAGCGTTCTAATGCGCCACTGAATAACGAACTTCACAAGGCCGGTCGGAATGATCCTTGCCCTTGCGGTAGCGGAAAGAAATTCAAACAGTGCCACGGTAAATTGGCTTGAGCGTAGTCGTTCACTGATAGTCAGGCGGTTGCGCCATCTAGGGCCCCGGCATTTACTGGGGCCTTAGTTTTTTAGGCTTTACCATTCTATTTTTATACTGAAGATAACGGATCATGGCTGTTAATTCACCTCTCCCCATTCGTGCCCAACTCACACCTGTTCCAGGTTTGCAGCTCGGTTATGCGCAGGCCGGCATTAAAAAACCGGGTCGCAAAGATGTATTGGTTTTAAAACTCGCTCCCGGTGCAACCGTGGCGGGTGTGTTCACCACTAATCGATTTTGTGCTGCACCGGTGCAGGTCTCGAAAGATCATCTCGCAGGTACACAGCCTATCGTTGCCTTAGTCGTTAATACCGGCAATGCGAATGCAGGTACCGGTGAAGCCGGTTTAGCAAATGCGAATGCTACGTGTGCTGCGCTGGCTAAGCTGCTAATTTGCGAAGCAAATCAAATCTTGCCATTTTCAACCGGCGTAATTCTCGAGCCACTGCCCTTAGAAAAATTAGTGGCAGGCTTGCCTGCAGCTATTGCGAATTTAAACGAAGACCGTTGGTTTGATGCGGCCGAAGCCATCATGACCACCGATACCCAACCCAAAGCAGCATCGCGCGTTGTGACGATTGCAGGTAAGCGCGTCACGATGACGGGTATCTCTAAAGGTGCGGGCATGATTAAGCCGAACATGGCAACCATGCTGGGCTTTATGGCCTGTGATGCAAAAATTTCTCAGCCTGTATTACAAACCTTAGTTAAACAAGCAGCGGATGCTTCGTTTAATTGCATCACGATAGATGGCGATACTTCAACTAATGATTCATTCATGTTGATTGCTACTGGTACAGGTGAACTTGAAATCACCGATACCGCTAGCGCTGAGTACCATGCATTAGCCGAAGCAGTGATCGGCTTATCGCAAGTGTTAGCGCAGATGATTGTTCGTGA